>JAILBT010000112.1 GCA_024680755.1 Prevotella sp.
AGACGGGAAGACCTACCCCAGCATCTGCATAACAAACGAGCCCTACCCCAGGATATTCAAGACACGGACCATCAACCGGCACTGGGGAACATACTACGGGCCATACAGCAACATTGGCTCCATGCACGCCGTGCTCGACATAATCAAAAAGCTATACCACCCGCGCACATGCCTGCAGCCCATCACCGACGAGGGTGTCAGGGCCGACAAATATAGGCCGTGCTTAGACTACCACATAAAGAACTGCGGCGGCGTGTGCTGCGGACGACAGTCGAAAGAGGACTACCAGAACAACATCGCTCAGGCACGCGAGATACTGCGGGGCAACACGCGGCAGATAGAACGCGAACTGGAACAGCTGATGAACAGACAGGCAGAAGAGCTGCGCTTCGAGGAAGCTGAGGAGACAAAGCGACGGCTGATGCTCGTCAGGCAGTTTGTGGCAAAGAGCGAGGTGGTCAGCCACACTATCGACAACGTCGATGTGTTCAGCATCACCGACGACGAGCAGAACCGACAGGCCTTCATCAATTATATCCATGTGGCAAAGGGACAGATCAACCAAAGCTTCACCTTTGAATATAAGAAACGACTCGACGAGACTGCCGAGGAACTGCTGCTGCTCGGCATTGTGGAGATGCGCCAGCGCTTCCAAAGCACGTCGCGAGAGGTGGTGCTGCCGTTCAGCATGGAACTGCCGTTAGAAGGTGTCAGCGTGACCGTGCCGCAACGCGGCGACAAGAAGACGCTGCTCGAACTGTCTGAGATGAACGGCAGACAGTATCGCGTCGATAGACTGAAACAAGCGGAGAAACTCAACCCCGAACAACGACAGATGCGACTGATGAAGGAGCTACAGGACAAGCTGCACCTGCCCACGCTGCCTATGTGGGTGGAGGCATTCGACAACAGCAACATCTCGGGACAGGACGCGGTGGCGGCCTGCGTGGTGTTCCGACAGCTCAAACCGTCGAAGAAAGACTATGTGCGCTTCAACATCAAGACCGTGGAAGGACCTGACGACTATGCCTCCATGCGCGAGGTGGTGCGCCGGCGATACTCAGACCTGAAGCAGCGGGCCGAGACAGCACAGAGACAGCCAAGCTCTGCTGCCGACACAACAGCCGGCGAACAAGAACGAAACAGTACAGACGACATGCGCCCCTACCCTGACCTGATAGTGGCCGACGGCGGACGCGGACAGATGGAGGTCATACGCCAGGTGGTTAACGACGAACTGCAGCTCAACATTCCTATAGCCGGTCTGGCCAAGGACAACCGCCACCGCACCAACGAGTTGCTCTACGGCTTCCCACCTGTCACGATAGGACTCAAACAGGAGAGCGAACTGTTCCATGTACTGACGCAGCTACAGGACGAGGTGCACCGCTTCGCTATCAGCTTCCACCGCGACAAACGCAGTAAACGGCAGTTACACAGCGCATTAGACGACATCAAAGGCATCGGGCCCAAGACGCGCGAGGCTCTGCTCGACCACTTTAAGACGGTGAAGCGCATACGCGAAGCCACAGCAGACGAGCTCGCCGCCGTCGTAGGCCAGGCCAAGGCCAGCGTCATCACAGCTCATTTTGCCAGCGAAACAGAATAGCGAGGAAAAACGGACACACGCAATCGACAGCCTTCATGCATACAACATGCACGAAGGCTGTCGCTCTTATTACAATAATGTAACATAGCGAAAACGATAACGTTGAATTTCAATAAAAAAATTATCGTATGGAAGTATAACGAAAGCCAATTATTAATAAGTTTGCAGCAGAAAACTGAGAATAGGCAGTTACAGCAATCAACAACCGGAGCTTGCGAGATAAAGCTAATAAAAACAAATCATTAACATCTAAAACAAAAGCTATGAAAAAAATCTTTACGCTTTTTGCTCTGATGCTGGGCATGGCCAGCACAGCAGTGGCCCAAGACACATGGACCGTAACAGGCACGGCAGCAGCCCTGAAAGGTACAGCCGACTGGGATCCGACCGATGCCACCAACGACATGACCCAGCAGGCCGACGGAACATACAAGCTGGAGGTGACAGACTGCACGCTGGAGAAATCGAGCGAGTATAAGTACAAGGTGGTCAAGAACCACTCGTGGGCCGAGGCCTATCCGTCGAGCGACAAGGTATTCACCGTGCAGGAGACAGCCGTCTATACGGTGGTATATACCTTCAACGCTGAGACCAAGGAGGTGAGCGAGACTGTCACAAAGACCGGTGAGGCCGGCGTTGTTACCCACACCTACACCGTGGCAGGCGTGGCAGCCCTCTGCGGTAGCAACTGGAACCCAGCCGACGCCACCAACGACATGACGCTGCAGGGCGACGGCACATATCAGCTGGTGAAGACGGCGTTGGCCCTGGCTGCCGGCAGATATGAATATAAGGTTGCCCAGGACCACGCCTGGGGACAGTCGTGGCCCGGCAGCAATGCAATCCTTGTCATCAACGAAGATGGCAAATACGACGTGACCTTCACCTTCGAGCCCAACAGCGGCAACAAGGTCAGCGCAACAGCAGAGAAGAAAGGTGACGCCATCATAGAAGAGACCTGGCTCGTGGCCGGCGACAGCGAGGTGCTCTTCGGCACCACATGGGACGCCACAAACGAGGCCAACAAGATGACAAAGGACGAAAACGAGAACTGGGTGAAAATCTATCAGGATGTCAACCTGTCTATGGGAACGATAGAGTACAAGTTTGTACACAACGGCAGCGAGTGGATACCCGAGAATAACGAGAAGTTGGAGATTCCGGAAGACGGAAAGTACACAGTCACCTTCACCTATATCACTGAAGATAATGAGATAAACGCTACAGCCGAAAAGACCGGCGAATCTGACGGCATCGAGGCCGTGGCTGCCGGCAAGCAGACCTTCGTATGGTTCGACCTGCAGGGCCGCAGCGTGAAGGCTCCCGCCAAGGGCCTCTATATCCGCGACGGAAAGAAGATTATCCTGAAATAATCTATATACACAGGAGCCAGAGTGCCACAAAGCCGCGCCAGCGGCCAAGCACTCTGGCTCTGTTTTTTGGGGATAATCTGATTATTCTGATTTCTCAGATTATTCTGATTGCTCAGATTATTCTGATTACTCTGATTACTCCGATTACTCTGATTACTCCGATTACTCCGATTACTCCGATTACTCCGTCCCCTCATGTCCTCCTTGTACGACATATATCCCAGCATTTATCGCTGGCCCTTCAGCGAAGTCCCTCCCCAGGTAGTTGATTCCACGTG
>JAILBT010000115.1 GCA_024680755.1 Prevotella sp.
TGGCCGGCATTCCGTATGTGGAGGGCTTCAAGAAGAAGCTTGCCGATGCAGCAAATGCCGAAGGTTTCTACGAATACACACTCTACCTCATCTTCTCCATGCTGAACGTGTATGTGCGCACTCAGGTGAAGTGTTCGAAAGTCAGAGCCGACATCGTGGTGTGGATGCCCGATACCATCTATGTGATGGAACTGAAGGTGAACGACACAGCCGAGGCTGCCCTCCGGCAGATTGAAGAAAAAGGCTATGCCAAGCCCTATTACACCGACGGGCGCAAGGTGGTGAAAGTAGGCGTCAGGTTCTTGCCAGAGACGATGACAGTCGAGGAGTGGAAGATATTATCATAAGAAATAAAATAAATGGCACAATTGAGTTTAACTTTCCGCGTGTTGCGTGCGGTAGGATTAAACTATCCCGAACAAGAATATGGGCAGGTATCCTTATGGACTGTCATTAAACGTGTTATAAAGACCTATCGCGACAGCTTCCTATTGAAATTTGTAATGAACTCCTGGCTTTTGGCACCGTTGGCTCCGAGAAAGATCCGTCCGTGGGTGCTAAGAACAATAGGATGTCATGTGGGCAGGGACGTGTTTATTGGTTCACAGGTATGGGTGGATGCCGGACATGCGGACTTGATTTATATCGAGGATCATGCACACGTGACGGGTTTGACAGTACTTTTATGTCATAAGCGGGAACTGGATAACTACTATGTGGGCGATGACTACGCCAAGCTACCCTATAAGACAGGCGAAATTCATTTAGGCAAGGGATGCTCCACAGGTACTGCCACACTGATTATGCCAGGTGTGACTATTGGAGAAGGAGCCATCATAGGTGCAGGATCATTAGTGACAAAAGACATTCCGGCATGGACTATAGCAACAGGTCGTCCGGCTAAAGTTGTCAAAGAGATACCAGAAAGGTCTGCTCCTGAAAGCCCGGATGCGAGCAAAGGATAGAAGAAGTATATATTTTTCGAAGTAACAGAAATATGAACAGAAATAAAAGACTCTTATTTAGTGCGGTTCTGTCTGCAACTCCAAGTCTCAGCATTAGGATGAAGGTAATAAAACAGTTTCGTCTCTTCGGACATGTGGGAAGAAATTGTATTGTAAACATTAAAAAGGTTCCACTGTATTCAAACCTTATTTTTATACACGACAATGTGATTATTGCCACGGATGTTCATTTTACTACCCATGATGGAATCCATTTCTTGCTCAATAACCAAAACGGGGGGGGTAAATTCATGGAGAAGGTTGGTTGCATTGAAATCATGAACAATGTGTTTGTCGGTTCGGGTACACGGATATTGTATAATACACGCATTGGCAATAATGTCATCATCGGTGCTGGCAGTCTGGTCAACAAAGACATTCCCGACAATTCGGTTTATGCAGGCGTTCCCGCAAGACGTATCTGCAGCTTCGACGAATATGTGGAGAAGCACAGGGCCCATTCAGATGCTTTCCGCAAGAAGTTCGGACTCGAAAAGATTTGTGGAGTTGATGACAAATTAGCAGCAAAGTTGTATGAAGACTTCCTGAAACAGAGAGGCAAATGAACATACTTACATTTGACATAGAGGAGTGGTATCTGGAGAAAATACTGCATGGAGGGCGTGCCTTCAAATATCAAGCGTATGACGAGTCGTTTGCCAAGGTGCTCGACGAGCTGGACCGGCTTGGCATCAAGGCGACGTTCTTCTGCGTGGGAAAGCTGGCAACAGACTTCCCGCAGGTGATTCGCGAGATTGCAAGGCGTGGTCATGAGGTGGGCTGTCACTCCAACGAGCATGCGTGGCTGAACAAGATGACTGAGGAGGAACTTCGGCGCGACACAACGGAGGCCGTCAAGGCCCTGGAGGATGTGTCCGGACAGAAGGTGGTGAGCTTCCGCGCCCCGGCTTTTTCCATCACCACGGAGAACAAGTGGGCCGTCAATGTATTGGCAGACTGCGGCATAGAGAGCGATGCCTCCATATTCCCCACATCGCGCGATTTCGGAGGCTATAAGGGCTTCCCGCAGGACACGCCCTGCATCATCAGGCATGAGGGGGCGACGCTGAAGGAGTATCCCATCTGCCTGACCTCGGTATTTGGCAAGCAGATGGCCTATTCGGGTGGCGGCTATTTCCGGTTGCTGCCCTATTGGTTAGTGGCGCGAACCATCAGACAGCGTGCCTACAACATCTGCTATTTCCATCTGAACGACCTCATCCAGCAGAAGATTGCTTTCAAGAGCAAGGCTGAGTACGAAGAATACTTCAAGGAGCCAGGCACGCTGAAGAACCGGGTGCTACGCTATGTGAAAAGCAATATCGGAACGGGAGATGCCTACGGTAAGCTGCAGCGTCTGCTGTCGGAACATCAGTTCGTAAGCGTCAGAGAGGCTGAGAGGCTTGTTGACTGGGGAAAGGTGAACAAGATAAATCTGTAGAAGACACAGCTAATCTATAAACAGAGAAAATGTATAAAAACTTCTTCAAACGGGTGCTTGATTTCGGCATATCGCTCATTGCGCTGATTATTATCTCGCCGATATTGTTGGTCGTAACCATCTGGCTACACTTTGCCAACAAGGGGGCTGGAGCCTTCTTCTTTCAGGAACGGCCGGGCAAGGATGGAAGGATATTCAAGGTCATCAAGTTTAAGACCATGACTGACGAGCGTGGAGCCGACGATAATCTGCTGCCTGACGCACAACGGCTGACGAAGGTGGGCAGGTTCGTCCGTTCTACATCGTTAGACGAACTGCCGCAGTTGATAAATGTGCTGAAGGGTGACATGGCGCTGATAGGACCGCGGCCGCTGTTGGTGAAATACCTGCCCCTGTATTCGAAAGAGCAGATGCGCCGACATGAGGTCAGACCGGGCATCAGCGGATGGGCACAGTGTCATGGCAGAAACAACATCAGCTGGACAGAGAAATTCAAGCTGGACGTGTGGTATGTGGACCACTGCACGCTATGGACCGACTTGCGAGTAATCTGGATTACGGTAATGAAAGTGATAACCCGTGCCGACATCAACAATGAAACTGGCACATCAGCCACGATTGAACCTTTCAATGGACACAATTGATGAGACCAATATAAACTGATATAAATGATGAAAGAAAAGAAACCTATTTACCTTTGTCTGGCTCACATGAGTGAGGCAGCACTGGAGAAGAAGTACATCAACGAGGCGATTGATACCAACTGGGTAGCTCCTCTCGGACCGAATGTTAATGCCTTCGAGCAGCAACTGCGCGACTTCTTCGGCAAGCCGGTGGCAGCATTGGCGAGCGGGACGGCGGCAGTGCACCTGGCACTAATAGCCGCCGGCGTAGAGTCAGGCGATGAGGTGTTGACGCAGAGCTTCACGTTCTGTGCCTCGGCACACCCTATCACATATATTGGTGCGAAGCCGATATTCATCGATTCCGAGCCGGAGACGTGGAACATGGATCCGCAGCTGTTGGAAGAAGCCATTCTGGACCGTCAGCGGAAGACGGGACGTCTGCCCAAGGCCATCCTGCCGGTTTATCTGTATGGCATGCCGCCAAAGATGGATGAGATTATGACCATCGCCGAGAAGTATGGAATAGCAGTCATAGAGGATGCAGCAGAAGGTTTCGGTTCACGCACCGGTGGACGGATAGGTGGAACCATAGGTGAATACGGCATATTGTCGTTCAACGGCAATAAGATGATTACCACATCGGGCGGCGGTGCCCTCGTCTGTCCGTCGGTGGAGGCTAAAGAGCGCGTGACATGGTATGCCACACAGGCTCGAGAGGCCTACCCCTACTATCAACATGAGGCAATAGGATACAACTACCGCATGTCGAACATCTGTGCCGGCATAGGGCGCGGACAGATGACAATTGTACGTGACCACATTGCCCATCACCGCCACGTGGCACAGCTATATAAGGAGGCGTTTGCCGATATGGAGGGCATTGCCTTCCACGACGAGCTGCCGGGCATGGAGAGCAACTTCTGGCTGAGCACCTTGCTGCTGAATAAGGACTTGAAGGTGAAGAATGAAGACAAGGCTTACGCCCAGGCTGTGGAAGGTGCCGTGGGAGGTGCCGCTGGCGTGGTGCATGGCGGTGGAACTATCCACACCGACTGCGAGCCTAACTGTAATGTTGAGGCCCTGCGCCTGACGTTGTTAGAGCAGGGCATCGAAAGCCGTCCACTATGGAAACCCATGCACAAACAACCCATCTACAAGGATGCTACAGCATACGTGAACGGAGTGAGTGAAGCCATATTCAAACAGGGTATCTGCCTGCCTTCCGGACCAATGGTCACCGACGAAGATGTTGCATTTATCATAGAGACTGTAAAGGAGTCTGTCCTGTTATATTAACAAAGAAGCCACAAAACGCAAAACCTCTGTTTTTTTCGAGGTAAAGCTATTAAACAATAGTCGAGCATAAAAAGAGTGATGATTCCGTAATAAATACTGATCTTTGTTTGGGTATTTCAAATTTTTGCTGTACCTTCGCACCCGATGATGAGTCACAAAAACGGCTGGTGGCTCGTCATCGGGTGTTCTTTCTTGCGTCCCGTTGGTAGCAAGCGAGCAAGCTCGAGCGGATGCAAATTATAGCAGAACAAGGAGATTAGAACAGCCTCTTATCCGGACTCGGCTTTGCCGCTTGCCAGAGCAAGAACCCAGAAAGCCCTCAATCTCCCCAACTGCCTTTATATAAAGAAATCCTGCAATTTCTTCCAAAGTTACGAAAAGTCGAGAGAAGAACAAAACGAGCTTGCTTGTTTTTTCTTCCGAGACGGAGTACCTTCGCGCTGAAAGCGCAAAGTTACGAAAAGAGTCTGTAACGAAAGACGGAATTTGGAGAATTAACGTTGAAAGCGCGTAAATAAAAGAACTTGTTTCGCTTTGCCCCAGCAAAGAACTGTGCCAAGGGGCGAAGCAAGAAAAATCTATCCTCATCCCAGATGATGAATATGTAGTCATTATGGGAAGTATTACTTTCGCAAATTTTTCTATCAATGCAGAGAAAGATGCAGTGGTGTAGGTATCGTACAATTGAACCATTTTATATAGTGTACGATAACTCCAGCCTCTTGCTGCCGGATATTTTGTCCGTATATAATCAGATAATTGTCTGACGACTCCATCACCCCATGCAGATGACTTTAGTTTGTGCGAGACATATCCCCCAACTTCCCACACCATTGACATTGACTCGTTGTTAACAGCACGTATAACCCTCTTCCGATGAGTTGCAATAATACTGCAAATAGTTTCAAACTCTTCCTTATATTTCATGAGGCTTGTTGCACCTTCTGTCTGTTCTACTTTTTTTCATATTTCGCCTGCAAAGTTAATCAATTATTTCGGACTTTTGTTCTGACATCATAGGGGTATGCCCTAAGCCGAATATGAAGTCACGCAAGTCTTGTCTGACTTGCGACAAGTCATAGCATGTAGAACTTATAAATATATTTACTCCTGCCATAGTTTGTTCTTTAAATAAGCACCTCTTTTCGAGTTGTCCACTCGCTCGACCTAAAGTCGCTTGGCTCGTCCAAGAAGTGTATTATAGTTAACCACTAACTCCTGAGAGTTAAGCAGTAACTTACTCTTTGGGGCTGTTGGGCTTAATGGGGTTATTGGGCGGTTGCCCATTAGTCCCATATCGCCCATTATACCCGTTTCTCTGCTGCCACTCTCTTCTGGCCCGGTACATCTCCTCTTTGATGCCGCCCCTCTCCTTGAAGTCTCGCTTCTTCCATTCTATGAGACCTCTAATAAGCACATCACACTGATGGATAAGCGTGATGGCGATGTTGGCGATGGTCTCGTCGGAACGCACCTTGATTTTCTCCCGATAGACAGCAGAGTCAAGATGAGCCTTGCAGAAAGCACGTGTCTGGATACAGCGGGGATCATCATACTTCCATTGCTCCAGCCCACGCACACGCAAATAGTCCTCGTAGTCAAGCAGCAGTTCGTGAAGCGATGCACGATTCACGTTGGTCAGTTTCAGTTCCATTTCTCGCGATGTGATGCCGTCAATGTTCCCCTATGCTAAATTCTGCTTTCCCGACCGTGCCGCCTGCACCATCTGGTCAATGGTTCGGTCGCCTGGCTTCAGATACTTATGGGCAAAATAGAACCAATGATAATGAATGAGCCGGCTGCTTTGTCTTTCTTCGTTGGCACGTTTCTCCTGCTGATGCTCTATATGCGCGACAGGGTGTTTTGGGGCGTATGGTTTGTTGCTCACTAGTCCTTAGTATTTTATTCTGAAATAGTCGAGGGCCACTTTATATTCATCCTGTGCCGTGAGGCAGGTGTCTGTCAGGTAGCCATTGGTATGTCCCCACTCGCGCAGTCCCCTATAGTAGAACATTTTCAATTCGTCGGTGATAATGAAAGGCACGATGCCTTCCGCCAGACATTCCTTGAACATGACAAGACGGCCGACACGACCATTACCATCCTGAAAGGGATGGATACGTTCAAAACGTACATGCAGGTCGAGAATGTCGTTAAACAGCCGTTTGCCGTTCCGATAGTCAGCAAGCAATTCTTCCATACGTTCTCCTACCTGCTCAGGCTGACAAGTCTCTTCTCCCCCCACTTCGTTCGGCAGGCGTTTGTACTCACCCACAGCAAACCAGTCTTTTCGGCTGTCCGACGTTCCTGTCTTCAGTGTGCGGTGCAACTCTTTGATGAAGTCGGCGGACAATTCGTCGGTAGCATGGTCAATGACCATGTCAATGCACCGGAAATGGTTTACTGTTTCCACGATATCATTCACATTGACGGCCTCCTGTGTCATGCCTATCGTGTTGGTCTCAAAGATATAGCGTGTCTGCTCGTGAGTCAGCCTGCTACCCTCTATATGGTTTGAGTTGTAGGTGAGGTCTATCTGCGTTCTGTGATAGATGCCGCCTTTCAACCCCATCTGTTTCTGCTCGCGCAATGTTTTCAGCAGTTCCGAAATCATATTCTATCAATGCTATTAAATGCTTATTGTTGTTCTTCTTGGTCGTCCCACACGGTGCGCACTTTGCGCTCTTGGAACAGTTGTATCCCTTGTTTTTTAGTCATCTTCTTCTGTCCAAAGTAAATCATCTACACTCACACCCAATATCTTTGATAACTGGATGAACATTTCTACATTGGGCTGGGCGGCATTAGTCACCCATTTTGATATGGCAGCAGGATCTTTACCAAGGATTTCCGACAATTGTTTGTTGGTCATTCCCTTCTCTGCAAGTACCACCTTCAGGCTGTTTATTCGTTTACGTTCCATTCCACAACTATATTTGGCTTTCAGACGGTTATTGCCATGCAGGACTGCCGCTACAGGGCCTTGGCCCAGCGGCCGCGGAACAGGCGACCAAGGAAGATGGCGCCGCGGAAGGTCAGCTCGGCGGCCATGGCCATCCATACGCCGCGGAGGCCATAGACAGGGGCGAGCCATGCCGCCGTGGTCAGGCGCACGGCCCACATCGAGACGAGACTCATCGCGGCCGGCACCAGCGTGTCGCCTGCACCGATGAAGACACCGTTACACACGATGGCGGCGGCAAACATCGGTTCGGCCCATGCTTCGATGCGCAACACCTCGGCCCCCGTATGACGTATCTCTGCCACGGGCGTCATGACGCTCATCAGCTCGGGAGCGAACACCCACATCAGCACGCCCATGAGCGTCATGGCCGCAATGCCCGTGGCCACGCTCTTGTAGGCGAAGGCGCGCGTCAGCACACGCTGCCCGGCCCCTATACACTGCCCCACAAGGGTGGTGGCAGCCTCGGCTATGCCATAGCCGGGCATGTAGCATATACTCTCGACGGTGATGGCAAACGAGTTGGCGGCTATGGCCACCATGCCGAGCGGGGCCACGATGATGGTTGACACTATCTGCGCCGAGCCCATCAGCAGGTGTTGCAGTCCCATGGGAGCACCTATGCGGAAGGCTGTGCGCACGGTGTCGGCCTGGGGGCGGAAGCCATACCAGGGCAGCGAGCGCTGCAGGTAATGGCCCGTGTCGCAGCGCAGCCCAAGCATGTCGGAGCGCACCGCAAGGAACCAGAACATGGCCGTGGCGGTGAGGATGGTGGCCAGCAGCGTGCCTATGGCGGCCCCCATCACACCAAGATGGAGGATGAAGATAAAGAAATAGTTGAACACGACGTCCATCAAGCACATCAGCACGTTTAGCATTGAGGGCGTCTTCATGTTGCCCGAGCACTTGAGCATGGAGCTACTGAGGCTCTGCAGCTGAAAGAAGGGTATGGCGAAGGCGAACACCAGGAAATACTGCGACGCCTCGCGGTGCAGCTCTGGCTGTCCGCCGAGCCATGCCGGCAGCTGGCTGCTGACGGCCACGGCCACGCACATCATCACCGCAGCGAAGGTTAGGGCGCACACCAGTGCCTGACGCAACACGCGCCGCGCTCGGCCGATGTCATTGGCCCCGATAGCGTGTGCCACCTGGACGGAGAAGCCCATCGACACGGCTGCCGTCAGTCCGCCGAAGAGCCATGTGGTGGTCTCTACCAGTCCGATGGCGGCGCTCTGGCGTGCACCGAGCGACCCCACCATGGCGGCGTCAATGAAGAACATCAGGATCTGACTGAGCTGTGCCAGAATGCCGGGCACACTGAGGCTGGCTATCAGCCTCAGTTGCTCGCCACCGGTCATCTGCTGTCCTTGCCGTATGCGCGACAGCAGCACTTCAGCGTTTGACATACTCTCGGGTCTGCGTTTTGCTTGTTGTCCGCTCGGGCGGCAACAAAGAGAAAAAAAAATAAAAGTGGAAAGCAAATCTCAGTCCGTGCTGCCGTATGTATCGTCGACATGCAGGCTGAGAGTTGCTTTCCACTGTCATTATATGTGCCAGGCAGTTGTCATTCGTCTGGCTTACTCGTACACGGTGTACTGAGCCTCGCCCTCGATGATGACGCAGCGGTTCTTGTCGTTTTCGGCATAAGGCTGCACGGTGTCTCCCTTGCTGCTCACCTCAATACGCTTGGCGTCGCAGCCGTAGTCATTGACCAGCTCTTGCTTGGCTTTCTGTGCGCGCTGCTGTGCATAGCGCTTGTTCAGGGCCGACGTGCCGGTGCCCTTGTCGGCATATCCAACCACCTGCACCTTGGCGTCGGGGTATTTCTTCATGAACTGTGCCACACGCTGCATGAGAGCTTTGTTGCCCTCGGGGTCGCTCTCGCGTATCTTGTAGAAGATGGCCTCATGCAGCTTGTCGTTCTTCACCACGGCCATCTTGTTTGTCTGCGGCTTTACGGGCTGGGGCGTCACGACGGGCTTGGGCTCGGGCTTGGGCTCGGGTTGTGCCACGGGCTTGGGTTCGGGCTTGCGCTCTACCACGGGAGCGGGCTCGGGTGCCTTCTTGGGGCAGTCGCACGACTTGTATCCCTTGCCGAAGCGCCACATCAGACCCAGCTGTGCTGTAAACTGCCAGTCGTCTTTGTCAGAGTATTTCGAGTTGAAGCGGTCGTCCAGGCTGTTGGCAGCCACCTCGAGGCTCACGCCGAAGGGGGCACTCTGCTTGGTCTCAAGGCGCAATGCCGCGCGCAGGTTGTGCGACAGCCGGTTGTCTTCCCATGCCATGGGTGTCTGCAGCGGCGAGAGGTTCAGGTTCTTCAGCTCGTCGTTGTCCCATGCATAGTTGAGGCCCACGCCTCCGAGCAGAATGACGTTGAGGAAGCGGTCGGTGTTGGTCTTGCAGAACATGTTGCTCAGGTTCAGCATGAGGTCGATGCTGGGTGTGATGTACTTCCACTTGTAATAGACATCGCCCTGGAATGGTGCTGCCACCTTGTCGTCGAAGCCACTCTTGGCCTGCCATGCGTTGACCCCGATGCGTGCTCCCACGACGGGCGTGAAATAGTGGCCGAAGGAGAACGAGGCCGTGGGTGTGAGCAGCTTGTTCATAGGCGCGTCGGTGCTGGTGAGCTGGATGCCACCCTGCACCTCAAGATAGCTCCACGACTTCAGTGTGCCATCGTCCTGTGCGCTGGCAGTAGCGGCCATGCACGCCGACAGGACCACTGCGGTAAGGAATTTGTTCATAGTGTTTGTTTTTGAGTTATTGTTAGCTTGCTTTTTCTACGCCGAAATGGTCGTATGGTCTGAAATGTGCGGCAAAGTTAAGCAATTTATTTGATAACATTAAAAATTCTTCAACATTTTTTTGCAATCGTGTGCCATGCTGCCGCCCTGGGTGCCCGCTTTTGTTGTCAGCCTACCTTTTTGAGCCTCTGCGCTGTCCTGGCCGGCGGTCGTCGTTGCGTCGCTGTTGGTGGTTGTCGCTGTCGCGGGTGTCGCGATAGTATTCGTGTGTGGACTGCTGTCGTCCTGGCTTGGCAAAGCGTTCGAAGGCCTTTGGCACGGTGCGTTCTGTTCGTCGCTGCTGCGGCCGTCCCTGGTCGGCATCGTTGCAGCGCACGTTGCGTCCGTGGTAGCGTATGCCGTCGATGGCGGCCATGACGCGTCCTGCGTCGCGCTCGGGCACCTCGATGAAGGAGATGGTGTCCATCAGGTCGATGTGTCCCACCTGCTGTCGTCCGCCGAGGTGCCGGTTCAGCATCTGCATGACCTCGCCGGGATAGAAGCCGTCGGCCTTTCCCAGATTGACGAACAGGCGCCGGTAGCCCTGCTCGGGCGCGCGCGGCCCTTCGGCCTGTCGGCCAGCAGCGCGCCCCCTGGCTGCGGTGCTGCCCTTGCGCGGTGTCTTTTCGGTCTTGTCGGCCTTGCGGCGCTCTTCTATCTCCTCGATGGCGGGGGCATCGGCATAGTAGGCCAGGAAGCGTCCGAAATTGAGCGTGACCAGTTTCTTCAGCAGGTCTTCCTTATCGACAAACTCGAAGTGTCGCATTATCTCTGGCATGAAGGGGGCTATCTGCTCCTCATCGACGTCCTGCTTCTCTATCTTGTCCATGACGCGGTAGAGTTGCTTCTGGCAAATCTCTTCGGGCTGCGGCAGCCGTGAGCGTTGAAACGTCTTGCCTATCTCTCGCTCGATGGCCTTTATCTTGTACAGCTCTTTCTGGTGTATGATGCTGATGCTTGTGCCACGCTTGCCGGCGCGCCCGGTGCGCCCCGAGCGGTGGGTGTAGTTCTCGATGTCGTCTGGCAGCGAGTAGTTGATGACGTGCGTTAGGTCGTCGACGTCCAGTCCGCGCGCCGCCACGTCGGTTGCCACGAGCAGCTGCACGGTGTGCTGGCGGAATTTCTGCATGACCAGGTCGCGCTGGTCTTGCGACAGGTCGCCGTGCAGCGGCTCGGCGTTGTATCCGTCGCGTATCAGGTGGTCGGCCACCTCCTGTGTCTCGGCCTTTGTGCGGCAGAAGATGATAGCGAATATCTTTGGGTGGAAATCGACCACACGCTTCAGGGCGTTGTAGCGGTCGCGTGCTGCCACGACGTAGTAGATATGGTTGACGTGCTCTGCTCCCTCGTTGCGCGATCCCACCACCACCTGCCGCGGGTCTTTCAGGTAGGTTCGCGCCACGCGTTCCACCTCCCGGCTCATGGTGGCCGAGAAGAGCAGCGAGCGGTGTTGCTCGGGCAGTCCGTCGAGTATGGCATCGAGCGAGTCCTTGAAGCCCATGTTGAGCATCTCGTCGGCCTCGTCGAGCACTATGGTCGTCACGTCGGTCATGTCGGCCACGCCACGGTTCATCATGTCGAGCAGCCTGCCCGGTGTGGCCACTATTATCTGTGGTCCGCGGCGCACGGCCTTCATCTGCGGCACGATGCTGGCACCGCCATAGACGGCCTCCACATGCAGTCCGGACATGTATCTCCCCATGTCGCGCAGGTCGTCGGCTATCTGCACGCACAGCTCGCGTGTGGGTGAGAGCACCAGGGCCTGCGGCTGGCGTAGCGAGGTGTCGGTCCACTGCAGCAGGGGCAGACCGAAGGCAGCTGTCTTGCCTGTGCCGGTCTGTGCCAGGGCTATGAGGTCGAAGCCGGTCCCTGCCCCACCCTGTCCCGACGGCTGCGTGTCGGCCATGTCGGTCATGTCGGCTGGCTGAGCGTCGCTTGTTCCTAACAGCAGTGGCAGCACGGCCTCCTGCACGGGCATGGGCTGCTCGAAGCCCATCTCGCCGATGGCCTGCAGCAGCTGTGGGCTGAGGCCCAGTTCCTCGAATGTCTTCATAAATATAGTGTATGTGTGTTTGTTGCTATGTGCGTCAGGTGGCAATGTCAAAGCTGCCCTTCCTCGTGGTATGAGTAGTATTTCGCGTCGCCAATGATGACGTGGTCCAGCAGGTGCAGTCGCATGATGCCGCACATCTGCTTTATGCGCTGCGTCAGCTCGTTGTCTTGTCGGCTGGGCCGTATGCTGCCCGATGGGTGGTTGTGTGCCACGGCAATGATGGTGGCGTTGGCCAGGCATGCCTCACGCGCAATGACGCGCAGATCGACGGCCGTCTCCGACAGTCCGCCCCGCGAGACGCATGTGTAGCCTATGAGCTTCGACGCCTGGTTGAGCATGACCACCCAGAACTCCTCTGTGTCCTTGTCGCGCAGCAGCGGGTTGAGCAGCGAATAGACCGCCATCGCCGTGGTGATGGTTTGGCGCTGTGTGGCTTTCTCCATTTCCCTGCGCCTCGACAGCTCGGCAGCAGCGGCGAGCGTGACGGCCTTGACGGGGCCCAGGCCTTTGTAGCGGCCGTCGGACAGCTCCCGCCAGCTGCGGCGGCCCAGCAGGGCCAGCGAGTCGCCCGAGTCGTGCATGACGCGCTGCATGAGCTGCACGGCGTTCTCTTCTGTTGACCCGCTGCCCACCAGTATGGCCAGCAGCTCGGCCGTGGTGAGGGCCTGCGGACCCATCATCTGGAGTTTCTCACGAGGGCGGTCCTCGGGACTATAGTCGGCTACTTTCATCGTTCAAGGCTTTTCTCTTATCAGCAGCGTTTGGCAACGTCTGCCCACGGTGTGTGGGGGGTCACTTATAGAATGTTTTCTCAAAGGCATGATACTCGTCCTTGCCCCTCACGCAGCGCCGCCACCATGCCTGGATGAAACCCAGGCCGTAGCCGCCCAGCTGGACGAAGGCTGCCGGCACGGAGAGCAGTCCCACCCTGAGGCTGCGGTTCTTCAGGGTCGAGTCGGCCAGTATGAGGAGGCTGTAGAGCGCGAGTGGCGACAGCGCCGCCACCATGACGAGCAGTCCGACACAGGCCACCACGAGCGACATGTTGCAGCCCGGGTTCTGCGCGGCGGCCATGCCGGCAATGGTCAGCACCAGCCCTGCCAGCGCCACAGCAGCCAGCAGCAGCACGCCCACGGTGAAGGCGGCCGGCAGCACATGCACCAGCTTCATCGTGCCCGGGTGGCGCTTCTCGAGGTTAATGCGCGCTATGCCGCTGTTATATACCTGCCGGAAGAACTTGCGCAGGTCGGTACGCCGTTTGTGCCACACCCAGGCCTCGGGAAAGAGCCGGCACGACATGCCTGCCTCCACGATGCGATAGCTGAAGTCGATGTCCTCGCCAAAGCGCATACGCGAGAAGCCGCCCAGCCGGAGGTAGCAGTCGCGCCTGACACCCATGTTGAACGAGCGTGGGAAGAAGCGGTCGAGAGCTTTCTTCGTAGCCCCGCCGCGTATGCCGCCCGTGGTGAAAAACGATGTCATGGCATACGATATGGCTTTCTGCACGGGGCTGAACGATGGGTGTGCCGCATCGGGGCCGCCGAAAGCGTCGCACGGCCGCCGCCGCAGCTCAGCATCTATGGCAGCGAGATAGCCCGGGGGCACCACCACGTCGGAGTCGAGAATGATGAGATAGTCGCCCTTGGCGCGCTCAGCACCGTAGTTGCGGCTTTGGCCGGGGCCGGAGTTTTCCTTGACGTGGTAGTGCAGGTCGAGGCGGCCGGCATAGCTGCTGCACACGTCCTGGCATGTCTGCTCAGAGCCGTCTTCAACCACGATGACCTCAAAATCATTGCGCCCCAACGCGGCCAAGCTCTCAAGGAGCTCTGCAACCTCGTCGGGGCGATTATATACGGGAACAATCAGTGAGTATTTCATTTACTGTCGATAGTGTCGTTTGCCAGGGCGACAAAGGTACGAAAATCTTTCCATACGTCAAAAAAAACGGTCGCTTTTTTTGTGCTTTCCTTCGCCCTATCGAACACGGACGGCCTGCCCCGCCATTGGGGACAGGCCGTCTGTCGTGACCGGAAGCTCGCAGAGGGGCGAGGTATGCTGGTTTACTCCTTGACGCGGGCCAGGTAGCTGCCGTCGCGCGTATCAACCTGAATGAGGTCGCCCTCGTTGATGAACAGGGGGACGCGCACCTCAACGCCAGTCTCCAGAGTGGCGGGCTTAAGGGTGTTGGTGGCCGTGTCGCCCTTGATGCCGGGCTCAGAGTGGGTGACGCGCAGCACGGTCTTCACCGGCATCTCGGCGTAAAGAATAGTACCGTCGGTGGTGTCTGTCACTACGTCCACCACGTCGCTCTCCTTCATATACTCATGGCCAATGACCAGGTCGTTGGCAATAGGAATCTGCTCGTAAGTCTCCTGGTTCATGAAGATGCGCCCGGTGGGGTCCTCGTAGAGATACTGGTAGGGACGACGCTCTATGACGACGTCTTCCAGCTTCTCGCCGATATTGAAACGGCGCTCCAGCACACGGCCGTCGCTCACGTTCTTCACCTTGATAATCATGATGGTGTTACCCTTGCCGGGCTTGCGGTGCTGGAAGTCGATGCAGACCCAAATGCCTCCGTCCATGCGGATGGCTGTGCCCTTCTTGATGTCTTGAGAGTTGATCATAAATAATACTAATGTGTGATATTTGCAAAAATCGGGTGCAAAGGTAGTCGTTTTACACTAAAAAAGCAAAAAAAACGTCGCTTTTTTTCGATAAATCTTGCACAGATAAATAAATATCACTAACTTTGCACCCCAAATCTTGGAACAGACCAAGATATCACGGAACGATTAGTACTAATAAATAAAAAATCATTGCAATGAAAAGAACATTTCAGCCGCACAACCGCCGCCGTGTGAACAAGCACGGTTTCCGCGAGCGCATGCAGACAAAGAACGGCCGCCGCGTGCTGGCCAGCCGCAGGGCCAAGGGCCGCAAGAAGCTGACCGTGAGCGACGAGAACCACGGCAAGTAAGCCAGCACAGACTCGCAGGAGAAAGCGAAAGCGCTATCAAATCCAGTAAGAGAGGGCCACCCGTGAGGGGGGCCCTCTCTTTTTCGTCTATAAACGAAGCTGACACCCGGAATGGACAGCAGGGAAGCTGCGTGGCAAGCTGATTTCTGACAACATGGGTACGATGTGGCCACAAGGCACCTACATTCAAAACCTAGGAGAACCTAGGAAATCTTATCAGCTCCCATGAACCGCGTCATGCGCTCGAGTCCCTCCATCAGCTGCGGCTGTGGACACGCCATGTTGACGCGCACGAAGCCCTCGCCGGCAGTGCCGTAGAGCGTGCCGGCCGAGAGGGCTACGCGGGCCTCAGCGCGCAGCCTCTCACACAGGCGGCGGCTGTCTAAGCCCAGGCGGCAACAATAGGGCGAAACGTTCACCCAGGCCAGGTAGGTGGCCTCAAGGGGCGTCACCACGGCCTCGGGCAGATGTGCTGCGAGATGGTCGCAGAGGGCAGTGTAACACCGATAGGTATGGTCATTGAGCTGGTCAAGCCACGCCTCGCTCTCGTTATAGGCCGCCTCGAGAGCCACGGGGCCAAAGGGGTTCAGGTCGCATATCTCCATGTCGTTGATGGCGCGGTCTATCTTCTGTCGCCACTCGGGTCGGGTGCAGATGATGTTAGCCGTCTGCAGTCCGGCGATGTTAAACGCTTTCGAGGCCGCCGTGCAGATGACGCTGTTGTCGCGTGCCTCGTCCGAGACGGTGGCAAAGGGCTGGTAGCGCTGTCCGCAGTAGGTGAACTCGCAGTGTATCTCGTCGCTCACCACCACCACGCCGTGGTCAAGGCACAGCCGGCTGACGCGCAGCAGCTCGTCGCGCGTCCACAGTCGTGCAGCCGGGTTGTGGGGGTTGCAGAAGAGCAGCAGCCGTGCCCTGTCTGAGGCCAGCGCGCTCTCCAGGGCGTCGAAGTCGATGGTGTAGCTGCCTTTCGCAGCTGCTGCCGAGCTCTGCCCGTGATATGTCAGCGGCACCTCCACCGTGCGGCAGCCTTGGTTGCGTATGGAGGAGAAGAAGCAGTTATACACCGGTGTGAGCACCACCACCTCATCGCCTGGCTGTGTCATCGCGCGTATGACGGCCGATATGGCCGGTACGACACCCGTGGTGTACTGTATCCACTCGCGCTGGATGTCCCATGCGTGGCGGCGGTGGAACCACGAGACGATGGCATCGTAATAGCCGGGCTGTACCATCGTATAGCCGAACACGCCGTGGTCCATGCGCTGCTGCATGGCCCGTCGTATGGCCGGAGCTGCGGGGAAGTCCATGTCGGCCACCCACAGGGGTATCACGTCGCCGGCCGGCATCTCGTCCCATTTCACGCAGCCCGTGCCGCGGCGAGTGATGGGCTTGTCAAAATCGTAGTTCATAGGGCGGTGTCGTTCCTTGTCTCTATCCGGCAGTTGGCAGGCTGCTTGATGTTCTGGTCCAGAGTGATGCGTCCTATAGCGTCGGCCACGATGTGTCCGCTGGTAGGGTTCTTCACCTCGGTTATGCTGCCCTTGATATCAGCCTCGAGCGTGCTGTACTCGAACATGCGGTCACATTCGGGGGCGAAGGTGCAGTTCTCTATCTTCAGGTCGTGGGCATAGCAGAGCACCTGCTCGCCCACGATGTGACAGTTGACGAGCCGCAGGTTCTTCGAGTGCCAGCCCAGGTATTCGCCCTCGAGATACGAGTTGCGTATGGTAACGTTCTCCACCTCCCAGAAAGCATCCTTGGTCACGATGTGTGCGTTTGACAGTTCTACGTTCTTCACATACTGGAACACATACTTCGAGTCGCTGCGCAGTCCGTCGATCTTGATGTTCTCAGAGAACATGAAGGGGTAGGTGCCGTCGTGCAGTTCCAGGTTGTGTGCGCAGATGTCGGTGCAACGCCAGAAAGTCTCGTCGGCATCGAGTATCTTCACATTATTAATATCGATGCCCTTCATCTCGCGAAACATCTTCGGCCCGCGTATCTCGGTGTCGCTCATTTTCAGGTTCTGGCTGTACCACAGTGCCGAGCGCGCGCCCACCTCAAACAGGCAGCGCTCGATGTTGAAGCCGCGCACATGCCAGAAGGGGTAGTGTCCCTCGAAGCGGCAGTCTGCCGCCTCGATGTCCGAGCACTCCTTGATGGCGCTTTCGCCCGGGCCTATCGTCACCTGTTCGAGCCTCAGCCCGTGTTGTTCGAACAGAGGGCGTTCGCCTTCGTAATACTTGTTGCGTATTGTCTCCATTGTATATCTGTTGTTTTTGATGTTCTGTCTTGTTTTTGGCTTGCAAAATTAGGCAAAATATTCGGATTATAGTCCTGTCAAGGTAAAGAATTAAGTTTTGTTTAGACGTTACAGGCCACAAACCGGGCAAAAGCCGTAAGGCCCAGTGACGACGTTGGTTCCTACGGCTTTAGCCCGGTCGCGGCCTTGCGAGCACGAGGCACCATATTTCCTGCCTATGGCGGTCATCTCGTCGGTCAGGGCCTCAAGCTGCGGCAGCACGGGGTTGTACTTCTGTCCGCGGTCGCTCTCAGCCGGCAGCGGGTTCTGCTTGTTATACTTACCTGAGAGGGCTCCCTGCTCCAGCACCATATCACGCCGTCGGCATTTGTCCGTCAGTAGGCCGCGTCTGTTGCCATAGCAGGTCAGGACGCAGCGTGACGTCTGTCAGTCGCGCTGGCCGCCGGTGTCTCTCGCGTCGCCGTCGGCCAGAGTGTCAGTCTCGTCTATATCCTCCAGATACTCAAAGTCGTCAATGTCTTCAATGTCGTCCGCATCGACGTATTCTATGTCGAGGTCTTCGCCCTCATCGGCAATTTCCTGACGGAAGCGCTGCATGTCCTTGTCGCGGTGCACCAGCTGGTCAATGTCGGCCTTGGCAGTGATGGCATCCAGCTTGTTAGCCTCGCTGTTGAGCTGCTGCCACAGCAGGTCTTTCAGCTCCTGCAGTCCCTGTCCGGCCACGGCCGAGATGAAGCAGAGCGGTGTGCGCTCGAGTCCGGCCTGTCGCAGCCCCGCTGTCAGGTCCTGTCGCAACATGGCAACGAGCTCGTCGTCGAGCATGTCGCTCTTGGTCACGGCCAACACGCGTTGCTTGTCCAGGAGCTGCGGGTTGAACTTGCCGAGCTCGTTCAGCAGCAGCTGATATTCGCCCACGATGTTGTCGGTGTCGGCCGGCACCATGAAGAGCAGCAGCGAGTTGCGCTCAATGTGTCTGAGGAAGCGCAGTCCGAGTCCTTTCCCCTCGGCCGCCCCTTCTATTATGCCCGGTATGTCGGCCATGACGAACGACTGCCTGTCCCGGTAGCCCACGATGCCGAGTGACGGTTCGAGCGTGGTGAAGGGATAGCCCGCTATCTTTGGCCTGGCCGACGACAGGGCCGAGAGCAGCGTGCTCTTGCCGGCATTGGGCAGTCCGACGAGTCCGACATCGGCCAGCAGCTTCAGCTCCAGGATGACGGTCATCTCCTGCATGGGCTCGCCGGGCTGTGCAAAGCGCGGTGCCTGGCGCGTGGCCGTGCGAAACTGGAAGTTGCCCAGTCCGCCGCGGCCTCCCTTCAGCAGCACCACCTGCTGTCCGTCTTCGGCCACGTCGCACACATAGCGTCCCGTCTCGGCGTCATAGACCACCGTGCCCGGCGGCACGTCGATATAGGCGTGCTTGCCGTTGGTGCCGTGACACTTGTCGCGGCCGCCGTTGCCGCCGTGCTCGGCAAAGACATGGCGCTCGTATTTCAGGTGCAGCAGCGTCCAGTAGTTGTGGTTGCCGCGCAGAATGACGCTACCGCCGTTGCCGCCGTCGCCGCCGTCGGGACCGCCCAGCGGATTGTATTTCACATGTCGCATGTGCATCGACCCGCGACCGCCCTTGCCCGAGCGGCAGTATATCTTCACATAGTCAACAAAGTTTGATTCGGCCATGTCTTTTCTGTCTTTTATGATAAGGAACTGACACTAAACAAGGAACTGACACTAAACAAGAAACTGACACTAAATAATGTTTGCATATAAGTTTTCATTCGTGCCATTCGTTTTAATTCGTAAAATTCGTGTCATTCGTTTTAATTCGTAAAATTCGTGTAATTCGTCTTAATTCGTTGTCTAAAAAAAAATTTAATTCGTTGTTCCAAACGTCATACTGCTAAGACGACGAAACGCGCAACCGCCCCCTCGGTGGCAAGACCGAGGGAGGCCCGTGCGCTGAGTATGTCTGTGCTGTTAGCCTGGGGTGCCGCTGTTCACAGCCTGTCCACCACCTGGCAGATGTCGTCAAAGATGCGGTCGAGCTCTCCCAGTCCGTCGATGTGGTAGTGTATGCCTTCGTCGGCATACCATGCGATGAGGGGCTGCGTCTGCTGATGATAGACCACGAGTCGCTTCTTGATGGTCTGCTCGTTGTCGTCGGCGCGTCCGCTCTGCTGTCCGCGCAGCAGCAGCCGCTTCATCAGCTCGTCCTCGGGCACGTCCAGCTCTATCATGGCCGCGATCTTGTGGCCCCTGTCGGCCAGCATCTGCTTCAGTGCCTCGGCCTGCGGTATGGTGCGCGGGAAGCCGTCGAAGATGACGCCCTCGTGGTCGCCGCCATGTCCGTCATAGACCTTGGCCAGTATGCTGACCATCAGGTCGTCGGGTATCAGCTGGCCCTGGTCGATGTATTTCTTGGCCGTGTTGCCAAGGGGCGTGCCCTGTCTGATCTCGGCGCGCAGCACGTCGCCGGTCGAGATATGGCCGAAGCCGTAGCGCTCTATGAGCTTGTCGCTCTGTGTGCCCTTGCCTGAACCGGGGGCACCGAAAATGACGATGTTCTTCATACGATTAATATAATAAAACGAAACTGGAGTTCTGATGTGTCTGCAATGCTTGCTGCGGTCGCTCTGCGCGCCGTTGCGGGCCTGCTGTCAGGATGGTGTTATGTTGTTTTCCGGCTTGTCAGGTTTTGCTGAAGATGCTGAAGTTCACGCTGCCATACTCGCGATGTTCGACGAAGCATGGGTGTGCGGCAAAGTTGTGGTCAGCCCCATGCTCCAACACGAACAGTGCCCCCGGAACGAGCAGGTCCGACTGCAGTATGCGTTCCGGCAGCTCGCCCAGCTCTTTGAGGGCGTATGGCGGGTCGGCAAAGGCGAACTGATACTGCTGCCTGGCCTGGTGAATGAAGCGCAGGGCATCGGCCCTGACCACATGGCACGCCTGTCGCGGCACGCCCAGCCGCTTCAGGCAGTCGATGATGAAGGCATGGTGCTGGCGGTCCAGCTCGACGCTCGTCACCTGTGCGCAGCCGCGCGACAGCAGCTCCAGCGTTATGCTGCCCGTGCCGGCGAAGAGGTCGAGGGCCTTCAGCCCCGCCATGTCGGTCAGGCCGGCAAGCACGTTGAACAGGTTCTCCTTGGCAAAGTCGGTGGTGGGCCGCGCCTTGAACGTGCGCGGCACATCGAAATGCCTGCCCTTATATATGCCCGTAATTACTCTCAACTCTCAGTTCTCGACTTTCGGTTCTCAACTTTCAGCTTTCAACTTCTCTGCGTTGTCAATCCACTGCTGCACCTGCTGCACCGTCGGCTTGACCAGCTCGAGCTTGTATCGCTTCACCACGTCGCCCAGCTTCTGTTGCAGCCCCTGCGCCTTCTGCTGGCATACGTCCTGAATGAGATAGAAGCCGGCCTTGCGCAACACATAGACCCAGTCTTCTGCCACGCCGATGGCAGCCCACTCGTCTATCGTGGACTGCGGTGCCTTCTTCTCTGGCTTCATCTGCGGGAAAAGCATTATCTCGCCAATGGCAAACTTGCCCGTCATCAGCATCACCAGCCGGTCTATGCCAATGCCTATGCCCGACGTCGGCGGCATGCCATACTGCAGGGCGCGCAGGAAGTCGTGGTCGATAATCATTGCCTCGTCGTCGCCCTTGGCGGCCAGCTTCATCTGCTCCACGAAGCGTTGCTCCTGGTCTATCGGGTCGTTCAGCTCCGAATAGGCATTGGCCAGCTCCTTGCCGTTGACCATCAGTTCGAAGCGCTCGGTCAGTCCGGGCTTCGAGCGGTGCATCTTCGTCAGGGGCGACATCTCCACCGGGTAGTCGGTGATGAACGTGGGCTGAATGAAGGTGCCCTCGGCCGTCTCGCCGAAGATCTCGTCTATCAGCTTGCCCTTGCCCATCGTCTCCGTGCCCTCGATGCCCAGCTTCTGCGCCACCTGCCGTATCTCGTCCTCGCTCATGCCGCTGAGGTCGTAGCCGCTCTTCTCGCGTATGGCGTCCAGGATAGGCAGGCGGCGGTAGGGTGCACGGAAGGAGATGACCTGGCCGTCTATCTCCACCTCGGGCCGCCCGTTGACGGCGGTGCAGATACGCTCCAGCATGCGCTCGGTGAAGGACATCATCCAGTTGTAGTCCTTATAGCTGACGTAGAGCTCCATGCATGTGAACTCGGGGTTGTGGGTCTTGTCCATGCCCTCGTTGCGGAAGTTCTTGCCTATCTCATACACACCCTCGAAGCCGCCCACGATGAGTCGCTTCAGATAGAGCTCGGTGGCAATACGCATGTACATGTCCTGGTCCAGGGCGTTGAAGTGGGTGATGAAGGGCCGTGCCGACGCTCCTCCGGCAATGTTCTGCAGCACGGGTGTCTCCACCTCGGTGTAGCCTGCCTCGTCCAGGATGTTGCGCAGGGTGCGCGTCACGATAGCGCGCTTGAGGAAGATGTCCTTCACGCCGTCGTTGACCACCAGATCGACATAGCGCTGGCGGTAGCGCAGCTCGGGGTCGTCAAACTTGTCGTAGGCCACGCCGTCCTTGTATTTCACGATGGGCAGCGGCTTCAGGCTCTTCGAGAGCAGCGTCAGCTGCTCGGCGTGGACGCTGATCTCGCCCGTCTGCGTGCGGAACACGAAGCCGCGCACGCCGATGAAGTCGCCTATGTCGAGCAGCTTCTTGAACACGTTGTTGTAGAAGTCGCCCTCCAGGCTGTCGCGCGTCACATAGACCTGTATGCGCCCCTTCGAGTCTTGCAGCTCGACAAAAGCCGCCTTGCCCATGATGCGCCGGGACATCATGCGGCCGGCTATGCACACACGGCGCGGCTCGGCTGCGTCGTCGCTGAACTGCTCGCGTATGTCGGCAGAGAAGGCGTCGGTGGGATATTCGTCGGCCGGGTATGGATTGATGCCCATCTGACGCAGCTGCTCCAGCGACTGGCGGCGCAGCAGCTCTTGTTCACTCAGTTCTAAGATATTCATTCTTCTTGGTCGTGTTTTTGTTTTCGCCTGCAAAGTTACACATTAATATTGAATTATCATTCTGTAACGCGCAGTTTTTTTGTTTCTCGCAGCCTACAGCCTGCGCTGATGGCGGCGAAATGGCCGCAAGACCATGGCTTTTTCATTTAAGCCGAGAATCAACTATTGCGATATGGCAGCATGGAGTAAGTAACTTGTACATGATTCATCCCTATCTTGTGAAGCCATCCTTGCAATGATTTTGTTGAACGCTCAAAGTCATTGCAAGGGCCAATTATTATCTTTTTGATAATGTCTTTCGGATATACGTTATCTACATATGGTACAATAAAGTTTTCTGATAATCT
>JAILBT010000010.1 GCA_024680755.1 Prevotella sp.
GATGCTACAAAAGGCCGATTTGAACATTCTGGAATATCGACCTATTGTAGAAGATCGTTTTGTGCCTCCTTCATTTCCTCGGGAATGTTTTCCTTTTGAATGCGTTCCCGGTATTCCGATGGCACAAAACGATCTTCTACAATAGGTCGATATTCCAGAATGTTCAAATCTGCCTTCTGTAGCATGGTGTTATAGAATTTGCGCTTTTGAGGATTGTTATACGCTTTCTTTAGGATTTCAACGATACCCTTTTCGCCATCACCATCTACATCATGATAATTGTCCATGATCCAACCGTGAAGGACGTTGAAGGGGGCAATGTCTTCTGTTAGGGCGGCTTTTCTGCATACAGACAAGACACTATGGTTGTTCAAAGTGTTCTCACGAATACTGTCTTGGGTCTTGACCTGTAGCTTAAGGCTTGTGCCAAACTTGACATCGGCCTGTATGTTTTCGCCAACAAATGAACGCTCATAGAACAATGACTCTGACTTGTTGGGATAATAGTACAAGACTTCATTCAAAATGTATTTCTCATTAAATGACACATCATAATCATATCTGATGCCATTAGCATAGAATGACACATGCATCTCAATAGGTTCGTTCTTTGTAAGAATGAATGGAATACTACCATTAATTCTTTTGGTTGCATCTGATTTAGGCAACACCAGTATGCGAAATACTTCATTTAGGGCAATCAGCATATTTGACTTGCCAGAGGCGTTTGAACCATATAGGATGCCTAATTTGTACAAGAACACACCATCTGAAACTTCTGTAACAAGTTCCGATGATGGCCCTTTTGCTACGAAATTCAATTCTTGCTTGTCTCGAATAGAAAGGTAATTTTTTACCCAAAAATCTCTTATCATGGAAGTGGTATTTTTTTTTGATATTATTGTATTTTTGCTACAAAATTACATATTATTTTC
Source organism: Prevotella sp. (assembly GCA_024680755.1). Classification (GTDB taxonomy): domain Bacteria; phylum Bacteroidota; class Bacteroidia; order Bacteroidales; family Bacteroidaceae; genus Prevotella. The sequence goes on from JAILBT010000010.1 coordinate 936, forward strand.
TTTTTAAACAAATAAATTTCGATAAAATTTGCAATTCTCCTACAATTATGACGTTTATCTTGATAATAAGAACTGAAGATGGTATTTCTGTATCAAATTGGCCTAATTTATAGCAGAGCTGTTATCGTATCAATTGTTCTGAGATGTTTTGGCTTCCATCGTGGTGGAAATTAATAGAACCCACCTAAATAACGTTTCAACCTATTCAGCCTTGCATAACGAAACTTTATCGACCCGGAATAAATACAGCCCCCATTTTTGTGTTTTAGCGTTCTTTTTGGTCTCTTAATTATATTAATGTGAGAAATGTTTCGTAACTTTGCAACCGGAAATCGTATTTGACGTAAAAATAGAAGAAATGACAAGGAAGAAAAAAACACTACCTCTGTTAGAAAACATAACCATAGAGGATGTTGCAGCAGAGGGCCAGTGTATAGCCCATGTAGATGACATGGTGGTGTTTGTGCCCTGGGCGGTGCCGGGCGACGTGTGCGACCTACAGGTACGTCGCAAGAAACATAGCTTCATGGAGGCAGATATAGCACGCATAAAACAGCCCAGTAAACTACGCATTGAGCCGTTCTGCCAGCATTTCGGTGTGTGCGGAGGATGTAAGTGGCAGCAGCTGCCCTATACAGAGCAGCTGCGCGCTAAGCAACAACAGGTGGAACAGCAGTTGCGGCGCATAGGCAAAGTGGAGTTGCCTGACATCAACCCCATACTGGGCAGCGAAAATACGCGTGAGTATCGTAACAAATTAGACTTCGGATGCTCAAACAGACGCTACCTGACTAACGAAGAGATTAGCTCCGGCCGTGTGTTCCAGCGTGACTGTATCGGCTTCCATGTTGGCGGAGCGTTCGACAAGATACTGCCCATAGAGCGCTGTCATCTGATGGACGGCCTGCACAATCAGATACGCAACACCGTGCGCGACTATGCCGTTGAGCACGGAATAACTTTCTTCGACCTGCGCGCTCAGACCGGACTGCTGCGAGACATCATCATACGTAATTCTGCCTCTGGGGAATGGATGGTCATCATTCAGTTTCACTTTGAAAAAGAGAACGACAGACATCAGGCAGAATGTCTGATGAGACACCTGGCCGAGGCATTTCCCGAGATAACATCTCTGCTTTGGGTGGACAACCAGAAACGCAACGACACCATAGGCGACCAAGAGGTGCATTTGTTCGCTGGAAAGGATTACATTGTAGAACAAATGGAAGACCTGAAATTTAAGGTTGGCCCAAAGAGCTTCTATCAGACAAACACGCTGCAGGCCCTGCGTCTCTATCAGGTGACGCGACGGATGGCAGGACTGACAGGGTGCGAGCTGGTCTATGACCTCTATACAGGGACTGGCACGATAGCCAACTTTGTGGCGAGCCACGCCAGACAGGTGGTTGGCATAGAGTATGTGCCCGAGGCCATAGAAGATGCCAAAGAGAACTCGCGTCTGAACAATATTGCCAACACGCTGTTTTATGCCGGAGATATGAAAGACATACTGACAGACGAGTTCATCGCCGGTCACGGCAGACCTGATGTGATCATAACAGACCCGCCACGCGCAGGAATGCATCCAGACGTGGTGGACACCATACTGAGAACTGCGGCCCAGCGTATCGTGTATGTCAGTTGCAACCCAGCCACGCAGGCACGCGACCTGCTGCTGCTGAACAGGCTGTATGTCGTGGCTTGCGTACAACCGGTGGACATGTTCCCCCATACGCCACATGTGGAAAACGTCGTGTTGCTGCAGAAAAGACACTAAACGAGAAACAAAACAAATTTCCGCTCTCCTTTCTTGGCCGTTCGATATAAAACATGTATCTTTGCAGCCGACAAGTAGGAGGCGACGCGTCCCACGTCGCAATCCAGCAGACTATTACGACGTGAGACACGTCGCCTCCTACTGCAAAGCAGTGAAATAACCATTAGCTATAAAGAAACCGACATGTAGGAGACGGTGAAATAACCGTTAGTTATATTGAAGCGCTTCCGCAACAGATCAGAGCGGAATAAGACCAACAACAACTAAGACATCTCTGTATCATCCTTATGGAAATAATAGAAAGCAGCTGCATACCAAAACGTCTTAGTGACGCTGCGGGTGAAGACGGGATTGTCGTAACAACCGACTTTGCGGCTGTGATAGATGGCAGCACAAGCAAATCGAGCTACCGTCATAGCCTTTTCTCGTCTAACGGGCGAAAAGCTATGAAGATTGTGGCTCGATACATACGCCATGCCAAGGCGGACATCAGTTGCCGCCAATTCTGTGCGGAAGTGACAAAGGTCGTGGCCAGACACTACCACTTCTGGGAAAAAGAGCGTATGGAAGCACACCCCGAGGACCGGCTGACATGCAGCGCCGTGCTGTTTAGCCGCAAAAGACGTGAACTGTGGTTGATAGGCGACTGCCAGTGCCTGATTGACGGTGAACTATATGACAACCCAAAACCATACGAACAGAAGCTGGCAGAAAAACGGGCACAGATAATCCTCACTTCATCATTTCCAAAAGAGCATTTCCTGGCACACGACTCTGCGCGTGAAGCCATCCTGCCAGAAATGCTACGCTATATGCGCGAACAGAACAAGTCATACGCTGTGATTGATGGCTTCGATATACCTGAGCAGTGTGTGCGAATACTACCCCTAAGCTTCCAACCGCATGAACTGGTGCTGGCCTCTGATGGCTACCCCTTTCTGCAACCCACACTGAACCAAAGCGAAGAGAGGTTGAAAACATTGCGGCAGGAAGACCCGTGCTGCGTCAGCATGTATAAGGCAACAAAAGGCATCATGCACGACCAGGAAGGATACGACGACCGCAGCTTTCTGCGTATTACTGTGTGAAAAAGAAAACAATAAACAACTAAATAATACAAGACACATGTTACAGCTGACATTAAGGAGAACGTTGCTGACAGCTACCACGCTGCTGGCGATGCAGTTCAGCGCCGTCATGGCACAAGTGACCACATCGAACATAGGAGGCAAGGTCACTGCCAACGACTATGAAGCAATCGGGGCTACCGTCACAGCACGACACATGCCCACAGGTACGCTCTATCGGGCCGTGACAAACGCCAACGGACGCTATTCCATACAGGGAATGCGCGTGGGCGGTCCATACCAGATAACTATCAGCTATGTGGGCCACAAGGACCAGGTTATCCAGGACGTACAGCTCACGCTGGGCGAACAGAGCGTGTTTAATGTTGACTTGAAAGAAGATGTAAACCTGCTTGGCGAGGTGCAAGTCACCGGACGAGCCGGTAATGGCAGTAACGGAGCCGCCAGCAATTACTCGATGCAAGAGGTGGAGAACACACCCACCGTGGATCGCTCGGTGTTCGACGTGGTCAAGCTTTCTAATCTTGTACACGGACTGAAAAACGCCGGAGGAGGCATATCCATTGCCGGCATGAACAACCGCTACAACTCATTCCAGATAGACGGCGTGATGAACAACGATGCTTTCGGACTGACATCAAGCGGCGTCAACGGCGGTATGAGCAACGCCACACCACTGTCGATAGATGCCGTGGAGCAGGTGCAGGTGGTGGTTTCGCCTTTCGATGTCAGACAGGGCGGATTCACCGGAGGCGCTATCAATGTGACAACGAAAAGCGGAACCAACGTGTTTCACGGCTCGGCATACGGCTTCTATACCGATGAAAATCTCTATGGCAGATGGAGCGTTCTGAACGAGGAAAACCGCAAGCTGACCGACGAGAGAACGCAGACATACGGCTTCACCCTGGGAGGACCGATAGTAAAAGACAAGCTGTTCTACTTTGTCAGCACCGAATACAAGAACAACGTCTATCCTGCCTCCTATTATCCCGGCGCACCTGGATATTTCCTTTCGGCGGCCGCAGCACAGAAAGTGGCCGACCGGTACTATCGCTATACGGGCATACGCGAAAGCTTCGGACCACGCGACATCAACAGCGACAACCTTAACGTCATGGCAAGGCTCGACTGGAATATCAACGACAAGAACAAACTGACTCTTCGCTATCAGCTGACAGATGCCAAGCGCGACAACTGGAGCAGCACCGCCACCAACTACACTTTCAACGACAGCGGCTTTAAGATGAACAACCGCACACACTCTGTCGTGGCAGAGCTGACATCAAATATAGGCGAAAGCATGTACAACGAACTGCGTGCCAGCTACACCCGAGTCAGAGATTTTCGCGACGTGCCATATCAGGGACCCACGATGTACATACAGAACGTAGGTTCATACGACAACGAAGGCCTGCTGATAGCCGGCTCAAAAACCAGCAACACGGTGAACATCGGAACGCAGTACTCGTCGGCAGTGAACTTCCTCGACCAGGACAATCTGACGTTCGACGACAACTTCTCCATCTACAGCGGCAACCACTCGATAACAATCGGCACACACGACGAGTTCTTCTTCATGCGAAATGGATTTATACAGTATGCCAACGGGCAGTTCTACTATGGAAAACTCTCAACCAAGGATGCCGACGGACAGCTTGTGTCGCCCGACGGAGTGACAGGCTTTCTTGGCGGTTATGCCAAGCAGTTTGCCTGGAGATATAGTGACGAGGCGGTGACCGGAACCTCACGTTGGGCAACACCGTTCAAGGCCGGGCAGATTGGCTTCTATGTGCAAGACAAGTGGGACGTCTCCACCGCACTGCAACTGACATACGGCTTGCGCGCCGATATCCCTATGTATTTCAACACGCCCACGAGAAACGTGGAGTTCAACAGAAGTCAGTATGCCCGACAATATGGCGTACGCACCGGACTGCGCCCACACAGCTACTGCATGCTGTCGCCACGACTGGGATTCAGATGGTATGTTGACGGCAAACATAATACCGTGCTGCGTGGAGGCGTAGGAATCTTCAGCGGAAGAGCTCCGTTTGTCTGGCTGGAAAATATTTGGGCAAACACCGGAGTGGAGATGAAAGGTACCAACATCAGCGAGAACGTGCCACAGTTCCAGGATTACGCCATGAATCCGGCCGCAGCTGCTGCCTCGGCTGCGGGAACAGCCTCCGCGCCGACAATAAACACGATGGACACGAATTTCCGCTTCCCACAAGTGATTAGGGCTAACCTGGCATGGGAACAGCGTCTGCCACTCGGCATAGATATGACCATCGAGGGACTGTTCACAAAGGACATGAACAACGTGTGGTTTGAGAATCTCGCCCTCATTGACAACGGCGACAAAGTGTATGCCGTGAGCAGCCAGTATCCCAACTCAGCAACGACATACTACAGCCAAAGGCTTGGCGGATATTATGCCATCGTAAACCTGACCAACACCAATAAGGGCTACAGCTACCAAGGCAGCATAAAGCTGGAAAAGAGCTTCCCCTTCGGACTTGACCTGATGGCCAGCTACACCTACAACCAGACATTCTCTGTCAACGAGGGAACATCAAGCGTGGCCTACAGCAACTGGGGAGGCTACTACTGCGTGGACCCACGCGTGCCGGTGGCAAGCCATTCAGCGTTCGAACAGCCACACCACGCAATGGCACAGCTGACCTGGAACTCGCCAAAGTATGCACGCGGACACCTGCAGACACATATCAGCCTAAGCTACAACGGATACACCGGACAGCACTACAGTCTGACAATGAGTGATGCCACCACAAACTCATTCAATGGTGACATGCGCACAGGAAACTCGCTGCTCTATATCCCCACAGAGGCAGAACTGCAGGCAATGCAGTTTAAGAGCGAAGCCGACCGAGAAGCCTTTGCTCAGTGGATAGACGGCGACAAGTATGCAAGCAAGCACCGTGGACAATATGCAGACCGCAACAGCAACTCCGCACCCTGGGAAAATCATTTTGACCTGCACTTTTCCCAGGATTTCTATTACTGGAAACAGCGTGGTTGCAAACTTCAGATCGTGGCAGACATTATCAATGTGGCAAATCTGCTGAACCACAACTGGGGAACATACTACAGCGGCACAGTCTATGAGAACATTCTCGAGGTGACAGAGGTGAAGAAAGCAGACGATGGATCGCGCTATGCTGTGTATAGCTATCTGGACAATAACAAACCCTTGAAAAACGACATTTACAGTCGATGGCATGCACAGCTCGGACTGAGACTGACATTCTAAATGCAAAAATCTTGGTGGAAAAGTTTGCCCATGTCGGAAAAAATAAATAACTTTGCCGCCACATATCATTAAAGCACTATTGTTAATCTAATAAAACACAATTTTTACCTTATGAGTGACAAGAGAGTTTACCTCTTCGGCAACGGAAAAGCCGAGGGTAACGCGCAGATGCGCGAGCAGCTGGGTGGCAAGGGTGCCAACCTGGCCGAGATGAACCTCATCGGTGTGCCGGTGCCCCCGGGCTTCACCATTACCACTGACTGCTGCAATGAGTACTACCAGGTGGGACAGCAGAAAATCATGGAGCTGCTCAACGACGACGTGATGGCTGCCGTGAAGCACATCGAAACACTGATGAACTCCAAGTTCGGCGACAAAGAGAATCCCCTGCTCGTATCTGTGCGTTCGGGCGCTCGTGCCTCTATGCCGGGCATGATGGACACCATACTTAACCTCGGCCTGAACGACGAGGTGGCCGAGGGAATGGTGCGTAAGACCAACAATCCGCATTTCGTCTATGACAGCTATCGTCGCTTCGTGCAGATGTATGGTGACGTGGTGCTCGAAATGAAGCCTGTCAACAAGACAGACATTGACCCGTTTGAGGAAATTATCGAGAAAGTGAAACAGGAGCGTGGCGTGAAGCTGGACAAAGACTTGAACGTGGATGAGCTGAAGAAGCTGGTCAAGCTCTTCAAGGAAGCCATCAAGGAACGCACGGGCAAGGACTTCCCCAACGACCCCATCGAGCAGCTCTGGGGAGCCATCTGCGCCGTGTTCCGCAGCTGGATGAACGAGCGCGCCATCCTGTACCGTAAGATGGAAGGCATACCCGACGAGTGGGGCACAGCTGTCAGCGTCATGGCTATGGTGTTCGGTAACATGGGCGATACATCGGCTACAGGCGTATGCTTCAGCCGCGACGCTGCCAATGGTGAGAATCTCTTCAACGGTGAGTACCTCGTCAACGCTCAGGGTGAGGACGTGGTAGCAGGTATCCGCACCCCGCAGCAGATAACGAAGATCGGTTCACAGCGCTGGGCCGAGCGCGCTGGCATCTCTGAGGAGGAGCGTGTGGCCAAGTATCCTTCGATGGAAGAGGCCATGCCTGAGATCTATGCTCAGTTGAACGGCATTCAGGAGAAACTGGAGGAGCACTACCGTGATATGCAGGATATGGAGTTCACCGTTCAGGAAGGCAAGCTGTGGTTCTTGCAGACACGTAACGGTAAGCGTACTGGCGCCGCCATGGTGAAAATCGCCATCGACCTGCTCCACGAGGGCAAGATCGACGAGAAGACCGCCATCATGCGCTGCGAGCCCCAGAAGCTCGATGAGCTGCTCCACCCTGTGTTCGACAAGAAAGCTCTCACTCAGGCTAAGGTCATCGCACAGGGTCTGCCCGCAAGTCCCGGTGCTGCCTGCGGACAGATCGTCTTCCATGCCGACGACGCTCAGGCATGGCATGCCGACGGCCACAAGGTGGTGCTCGTGCGTATAGAGACCAGCCCGGAAGACCTTGCCGGTATGTCGGCTGCCGAGGGTATCCTGACAGCTCGTGGCGGTATGACTTCTCATGCTGCCGTCGTAGCCCGCGGTATGGGAAAGTGCTGCGTGTCGGGTGTCGGCTCACTCAACGTCAGCTATGTTGACAAGACTGTAGAAATAGATGGCACCGTATATAAGGAGGGCGACTACATCTCGCTCAACGGTACCACCGGACAGGTGTATGCCGGCGAGGTGCCCACGAAGGCTGCTGAGCTTAGCGGCGACTTCAAGGAGCTGATGGACCTCTGCGACAAGTACACCAAGTTGCAGGTGCGCACCAATGCCGACACGCCACGCGATGCACAGCTGGCCCGCGAGTTCGGTGCCAAAGGTATCGGTCTGACACGTACCGAGCACATGTTCTTCGAAGACAAGAAGATTATCGCCATGCGCGAGATGATTCTGGCCAGCGACGCTGCTGGACGCGAGAAGGCTCTGGCCAAGTTGCTGCCTTACCAGAAGGCTGACTTCAAGGGCATCCTTGAGGCTATGGATGGTCTGCCAGTCAACATCCGTCTGCTTGATCCCCCTCTCCACGAGTTCGTACCCCACGATCTGGCTGGACAGGAGACCATGGCCAAGGAGATGGGCGTGAGTGTGGAAGACATCAAGCGCCGTGTGGATTCGCTCGCTGAGAACAATCCTATGCTCGGTCACCGCGGTTGCCGTCTGGGCATCACCTTCCCCGAAATCACAGCCATGCAGACCAAGGCCATCCTCGGAGCTGCCTGCGAGCTGAAGAAGGAAGGCAAGAAGCCCATGCCCGAGATTATGGTGCCCCTCATCGGTACGCTCTATGAGCTGAAGCAGCAGAAGGAAGTTATCCAGCAGGCTGCCAAGGATACCTTCGCAGAGTATGGCATCGAGGTGGAGTTCGAGATTGGCACGATGATTGAGATTCCGCGTGCTGCCCTCACCGCCGACCGTATCGCCACTGAGGCTCAGTACTTCTCATTCGGCACCAACGACCTCACTCAGATGACCTTCGGTTACTCGCGCGACGACATTGCTTCGTTCCTGCCTGTCTATCTGGACAAGAAGATTCTGAAGGTCGATCCGTTCCAGGTGCTCGACCAGAAGGGCGTCGGCAAGCTCATCAAGTATGCTGTAAAGGAAGGTCGCGCCGTTCGTCCCGACCTGCGTTGTGGTATCTGCGGTGAGCATGGTGGTGAGCCCAGCAGCGTTAAGTTCTGTGCAAAGATCGGCATGAACTACGCCAGCTGCTCTCCCTTCCGCGTGCCCATCGCACGCCTCGCCGCCGCCCAGGCTGCCGTTGAGGAGTAAACGGAAAGTGCTGAAAATTAGTTATGTACAGGGCAAGTATCTGGAGAACAGGTACTTGCCCTTAATTTTTTTTGTGCATGTTTTGCACGTTCTAAATGCAGAATAAGTTGGCAAAAAAGTGGCAAATGTTTACCAAAAAATGAGCCTGTTTACCAAAAATTTGAGTGCGGTTATTGCGGCAGTTTTTTTCACTTTATATGCATATTGTATATACACACTCTTCCATGTGTCAATAGGTCGGTCTATAGTAAATTTACCCAGATTTGAGCGAGCCTTATGAAACCTGAATTATATTATATGAATGCGCACTATTGCGTATAATCATATAATATACATTTTGATATGGCAACTTTAAAAGCTACTGTAAAATCAA
>JAILBT010000060.1 GCA_024680755.1 Prevotella sp.
TGGGGGTTGTGTGGGGTGGGGGTGAGGTGGGTGTTGTGGGTGTTGTGGGTGGTGTGGGTGAGGTGGGTGGTGTGGGTGGAGTGGGTGTTGTGGGTGGCAGCTCCACAGCTCCACAACTCCACAGCTCCACAGCTCCACAACTCCACAACTCCACAACTCCACAACTCCACAGCTCCTTATAGATTTATCTTCAGTCCGGCGGTGAAGGCGCGGCCCATGGCCACGTTGCCGGCGTCGATGCCCTGCGAGAGCACATTGTTGGCTACCGACATCTCGGGGTCGCTGCCTAAGTAGTGGGTCAGGGTCAGCAGGTTGTTGGCCTCGGCCCAGACGGTCAGCCCCTGCAGCCATGAGAGGCTGACGGGCAGCTTGTATGTGAGGCGCACCGTCTTCAGGCGCAGGTAGGAGCCGTCCTCCACCCAGCGCGACGAGAAGCGCGCGTTGCCCATCGGGTCGCCGTAGGCTATGCGCGGCATGTCGGTGCGCTGTCCCTCGGCTTTCCAGCGGTTTGTCATGGCCGTGGTCTGGTTGTAGAAGTTGCTGCCGCCCTCGAGCATGTAGCGCTGGTAGTTGTAGATGTCGTTGCCCAGCGAGTAGTTCAGCCCGACGAAGAGCGAGAGGTTCTTCCACGTCAGGTTGGCGAAGATGTTGCCATAGATGTCGGGGTTGGGGTTGCCGATGATGGTCTTGTCGGCCTCGCTTATCTGTCCGTCGCCGTTGAGGTCGGCATAGCGCACGTCGCCGGCGCGGAAGTTCTGTCGTGCGCCCGTCTCATCGACCAGGTAGAGATAGCCGGCCTGTCCGGCGGCGGCAGCCTCGGCGTCGGTGGCGAAGACACCCTGGGCCACATATCCGTAGAACATGCCCACGGGCTGTCCCACCACGGTGGCGATGTTGTCTGTGCCGTAGAGACTTGAGGTGTAGCCCTGTGCCGTCTTCTGTCCGCTGATGTATATGCGGCTGTCGTCGGGCAGGCTCTTCACCTTGTTCACATAGTGGCCCACGCTGGCTCCCAGCTCCAGGCTCACGTTGCGTGCCACGACGGGCTTGGCCGTCAGGCTCAGCTCGAAGCCGGTGTTCTCCAGCGAGCCGCCGTTGCTCCAGTAGCGGTTGATGCCGGCCACGGGGTTAGAGAACTGCTTCAGCGTGAGCAGGTCGGTGGTGCGGTTGAGGAAGTAGTCGAACTCGAGGCTCAGGCGGTTGGCCAGCATGTGCGAGCGCAGGCCGACGTTCAGCTTGCGTGTCTTCTCCCACGTTATCTCCTTGTTGCCGATGTTGTCCAGCTGTGCTGCCGAGGCGTTCCACAGGTATTTTGTTGCGCTGAACGACGTGCGTGCGGCGTAGGGGTTGATGTCGTCGTTGCCACTCCAGTCGATTCCGGCCTTCAGCAGCAGGTAGTTGATACCGCTGGTCTTGGGGAACCAGCTCTCGTTGGTGATGACCCATCCGGCCTGCACGCTGGGGAAGAAGCCCCACCTGACGCCGGCCAGCTTCATGCCCTTGGCCTCGCTGCCTATGCGGCTGCTGCTCTCCATGGCGAGTGTCAGCTGGGCATAGTAGCGCTGGCGGTAGTTGTAGTCGGCCTGGGCATACCATGTGGTGTTCTTCCATGTGTCGTCGGCACCGTTGGCGTCGATGAAGTCCATGTTCGAGCTGATGTTCGGCGTCTTGTCGTTGCCGGCGCTCTTGTATTGTCCCTCGGGCTCGTTGTCGTCGAAGTCGAACGACGTGAAGCGCATGCCGAGCATGGCATCAACGTAGTGGCGGCTCAGCTGCCGTGTCCACTGCAGCCTTGTGTCGCTGACAACGCTCGTCTGCTTGTTCAGCATCGACTGCGACTTGTTCTGCACCGTGCCGATGCCGTCGATGAGGAAGGTGGGCATGCCGCCCACGGGACGGTAGTAGCGCTGCGAGTTGCGGTCGAAGGTGTAGCTGAAGGTCTCGGTCAGCGACAGCGCCGGGGTGAACTGCAGTCGCGGTGCTATGGTCACGTTGAAGTGTGTAGTCTCCACGCGGTTCTTGTTGATGCCCTTGCCGTTGGCCAGCAGGGCCGTCGGGTTGCCCAGCGTGAGGGCGGGGTCAAGGTCGGTCAGGAAGTCGTCGGCCTGCGAGAGCGTGGCCGACAGCTGGTGGGTCACGTTGTTATAGCTGTAGGGATTGAGGAAGGGCGACTTGATGAGCGCCAGGAAGGTGGGCGACGACACGGTGCCGGTCGTCACGTCTTCGGGTGCGCCGTTGTCGAACACGTTGCGGTTAATCTTGGTGAAGCTCATGTCGAAACGTGTAGAGAGCTTGCGCAGTATGCTGATGTCGGTGTTGAAACGCACGTTCAGGCGGTTGAAGCCGTTCTCGCGGGCCGTGCTCTTGGCGTCGGTGTAGCCGAGCGACAGGTTGTACATGCCCACGTTGTCGCCACCCTGCACGTTGATGTTGTAGTTCTGTGTCAGTGCGGTGTGATAGGCCTCGTCGGTCCAGTCGGTCTGGCTGTGATACTTGTTGTAGTAGTATTTCGACGCGTCGTCTGACAGGAACTTCATCTCCGACAGGTCTATCAGCGTGTTGACGTTGGGATATGTGCCCAGCATCTCAGCCGCATAGAGGCGATACTGGCTGGCGTCCATCATCTCCGGCAGTCTGGACACGAGCTGCACGCCCACGCCCACGTTGGCGTTGATGCGCGTGGCCATCGAGCGTCCGCGCTTTGTCTCGATGACGATGACGCCGGCTGCGCCCTTGGCACCGTAGAGCGCCGTGGCGTTCTTCATCACGCTCACCTTCTCTATGTCCTCGGGGTTCAGGTTGAGCAGCAGGTTGGTATAGTCGCCGCTGTGCAGTGCCTGCCGGCCGTACTGCATGTCCTGCACCACGCCGTCGATGACGACGAGCGGCTGGGCGTTGGCGTTGAGCGAGCTCAGTCCGCGCACGAACATGGCGGCCCCGTAGCCCGGTCCGCCCGAGCGGGTGATGGCCCTGACATCGGCCCCGAGCGTGGCCTCGATGTCGGTGTCGATGGTCTGCGATGTGGTGTTGGCCATGTCGGCCGTGGCGGTGGCGGTGATGTCGGTGCTCTCGTCGTACATGGAGCGATACTTGTCAGGCAGCAGCTCTATGCAGGCCGTGGCGCCGAGGGGCACCTGCTGGCTCAGATATTGCGGTGTGCGCACGAAGACGGCCGTGGCAAAGGTGGGCAGCTTCAGCACGAAGGTGCCGTCGTCTTCGGTCATGGCGGTATAGGTGTCGTAGCCCAGTGCCTTGATGAGCACGCCGGACAGGGGCTGCCGCGTGGCGGCGTCGATCACGGTGCCGCGCACCTCCTGTGTGGGATAGTTGGGCCGCTGGGCCTTCTTCACCACGGCCTTCGGCTGCTGTTCGTCGGCGCCGTCGTCCTGGGCAGCGGCCGTCAGCGTGGTGCCGCAGGCGAGGCAGATGGCAGAGAGTATATATATGTGTCTGTTCATGGCGGTGTTATCAGTTGTTTCGGTCGTAGATGTAGTCGGGGTGCTCTTTCAGATAGTCGTCGAGTGCCTTGGGGCGCAGTATGAGGCAGTCGAAGCGCAATGTGCGGTCGTGTGTGGCCGAGAGTGCATTGTTCACCGAGCTGCGCACGCGCAGGTAGGGATAGACGGGCTGCGAGCTGCTGCCTAAGCCTGCGTAGGCCACGGGGAAGGTCACCTCGCCCAGACACAGCGTATCGATGCGCGTGGTGTCGGTGATGAAGTTTGTGCCTCTGTCCACGGGGTTCAGGATGCGCGTCTCCTGTAGCTTGCCCTTGGCGTCGGTGTAGCATACGGTGCATATCAGGCGGTTGGGCTTGGCAGCGCGGTTGGCGTTGACGATGTTGGCGGGCACGGTGACAAGGTAGGCCACGTATGTGGTCGAGCGCACTCCACGCAGATAGAAAGCCACCTCGGGGTTGCTGCTCGACGAGGCGGGCAGCACCTCAATGTATCGCCCGTTGGACAGCGTTCCCGGCACGTTGGGGTTCTGCTGGCCGGCGCTGACGTATGTGGCAGAGACGGAGCCGTTGAACACGCCGGCCTGCAGCGAGCTTGTCTCGGCCTCCTGCCTGAGCTCGGGGCACCAGCTGATCCAGTGCGGTGTGCGCAGGCTGTCTGTCACCCAGATGGCACCGTTGCTCTTCTCCACGCGTGTGGCGCCGTCGAAGAGCCTGGCAGCGTCGGTGGCGAAGAATTTCGACTGCGTGGTGGTGCAGAGCGAGTCGCACCGGACGGTCTGCCCCTGAGCGAGGTCTTTCAACGGCTTGTTGCCATACATGTTGTTGTTGAAAAACAGGTCGCGCAGCAGGTTCAGCGTCACGAGCGAGTCGCGCAGGTAGTCGGCGTTGATGTCCACGCGCTCTATGCGCCCTTTGCTTGTCGCGGCCACGCTGTCGTTGTTCTCGAACGTGGGCAGATAGTTGTAGTACTGGCTGATGGCCTGCTTGGCCTTGTGCCATGCGCCGTTGTCGGGCACGAGCATAGTGTAGCTGCTGTCCTCGCGGTTGATGTAGCTGTAGAAGAGGCGGTAGAGGCTGTTGTCATGTTCCATGATGGAGTCGAGATAGGTTATCTCTCCGTCCACGGTGGGTCCCTGCACGCTCTTCTCTATGTTGAGCACCCTGACATCGTAGCGGTGGTAGAAGTCGCTTATGGAGTCGATGTCGAAGGTCTCGTTGTTCAGCGACTCGTAGATGTTGGCCTTGTATGGTATCTTGCCGCTGATGGTGTGCAGCGTGCCGTTGCCGGCGGCTATGTTTGCCCGGCTGACGGCTATGTCCTGCATGGTGTAGCTGCCGCTGCCGGCAAAGTCCATCTTCTTGTTGTTGAGCATGAGCACGCGCTCGCTGACATTGCCCGAGGCGGGATAGAGGCTGCGGGCTATGTGGTTCTGTATGAACTCGCGCTTCAGCTTGTCGTCGGCTGTTGTCTGCAGCGTGGCGTAGTCGAAGGTGCCGTCTTCGGGTGCCCAGACGGTGTAGGCCTGCGGTGCGTCGAGCACCTTGTCGTAGCCCGTCTGCCGCAGCAGCGTGGCAAACTCGTTCAGCCTGCCGTCTGAGGCGATGTTCTGCCAGAGGGAGGCTCCCTGCGTGCTGAGCACCTGCGCGTCGGGGGCATAGTGGTCGTCCCAGTCGGAACAGGCGGCGAGAGCTGCGCCAATGGCGCAGCCTACCGAACCGACGGCAAGGAAATGATTTATTAGCTTTATATTCATAGTCAATGGTCAGTGTTGTTTGTTTTCTGTTTCTGATATAAGCTTTCAGCTCTCAGCTTGTTTAGTACATGTCTTCGACGTATATGGTGTTGTTATATACGTTTTCGGGGCAGAACTCAATGTAGTCGAGGTGGAACTGAGCGTTGGCGTTGTCGCGCAGCACGGTCTTGAAGCGCAGCCAGTATTCGCCCTGCTCAAAGACCTGCTTGGCGATGATGCGTCTGAGGTCTTGCGCGTTGGAGCGTGCCACGGTAGAGCCGTTGACTCCGATGGTGTAGTAGAGCGGTCCGCGCATGTATCCCAGGTTCCGCATGTTGGCGTCGCTCTCCACTCCCTGGTCGTCGGTGTTGGTCCAGAGGATCCAGCCGGTGCGAGTGTCGGGTGTTCCGTCGCTGCCCGGAGCCGGCACGAAGCGCATGTCGAGCGGTATGTCGAGTGCCTGCATGGAGGTGAGCTCGCTGCTGCGTCCCAGGTAGAACTGCAGCATACCGCGGTTGCCGTTGGCTGTGTAGCCTATGCGCAGCTCGTATGTTCCGTCGGGCACAGGCGGCAGACGCATGGCGAAGTCATAGACACCGATGCACAGGAACTCGTCGCCCTGATAGTTGGAGTAGTTGCCCTCGTCTTTTGTCAGGTAGCGCATCTGCGTGTCGTCGCCGTTATATACGACCATGTTGTTGAAATAGTTGCTTGGGAAGCGCACGCGGTTGTAGTTGTCGCCGGCATCGGCGTGTGCCTTGACCTCGGCGTTGGTCATGCCGCGTATGGAGTTTGACATCATCTCGCCCAGCAGCGATGTGTCGTCGAAGCGCATGCGTTCGTTGAGTGCTCCCTGCGGCACGTTGACGTCATAGACCAGCATGTCCTTTATCGGGTGGATGTATCCGTTGACGGCTGCCACCTGGCTGGCGGCTCCATACAGCTCGACGCCGGCGAAGCGCTCCTGGTGCATGGCGTTGGTGCCCAGTCCGCCCACGCGGTCGGTCAGGGTGTTGTTCTCTATCCACCGGTTCAGCAGTCGCTTGCCGCTGTTGCGCGTCAGCTTGACGAGCGTGTATGGCAGCATGGTCTCGTAGTATTCGACCAGCGTCATGCTCTTCTGCTGGTTGTAGTCATAGACCAGCTTGTCGAACGGCACCTTGTACTCGATGATGTGGTATCTGACGAACATGCTCAGCACGTTCCACGGGTTCTCGTAGTCGCCGCCGGTGCTCACCTCGATGTTGTGGTTGCGGGCATAGTCGTACCAGCCGCCGCCCTGCTCGGCGCAGTGTTCATACTGCTGCTTGGCGTAGGCTGCCAGCTGCTCGATGTTTGTTATGCCGTTGGCGCTGAAGGTCTCGTCGGTCTCGGCAAAGATGGTGTAGCCCATCTCGCAGCGCTCGGGCACCCAGTACTTGTCGTTGTTAGTTACCTCGTTCAGCCCCGTTTTCTCGGTCATGTTGAGCGAGTCGGCCAGTCCGGTCACCTTCAGTGCCTGCGTGAAGAGTGTGAACTGTTCGGGGTGGCTCTCCATCTCGCCGGCCACGAGCATGTTAGAGCGTCTGATGACGTGGTCTATCTCGTGCAGCACGCCGTTTTCCAGCTCGTTGTCCATGCTTGTTATGGCCGAGTAGCGGCTGACCATGACCTGGCCCGTTATGCTGTCGATGTTGGTGTTGATGTCGCGCCCGAGCAGCGTCTTGATGGTCATGCCATTGCCCATGTGTATGCCCATCACCTCGGTGTTGAGCAGGTGGAAGAGCGCGATGTCCTTGCAGAGCGAGTCGGTCAGTCCCTCGAGTCCCTGCGCCGTCATGCCGTTGTGGGGCAGGTCCTTGTTGGTCTGGTCGTTGTACAGGCTGTCGATATATTCGGCCACGGCCTCGTTGCCGGGTGCGAAGCAGGTGTAGGTGCCGTAGGCAGAGAGTATCTTGTCGTAGCCTATGCGCGAGAGTATGTAGTTGAAGCTGCTGAACTGTTCGCTGCGGTTTGTCAGGTAGTCCTCGATGGTCTCTCCGGTGAAGGTGTAGAGGTTCGACTCGTCGATGTCTTCCTTGCAGGAAACGCAGAGCGAGCTGTGCAGGACGAGCAGCGCGGCGCCTGCGAGCGTCGTTGCGAGTCCTTTTATGATGTTCTTGTTCATGCTGTGTTATGTTATGTGGGGTCGTGGGGCTGCGCTGGTAGCGCAGCTTACCGGACGGTGGATGTTAGTTTTTCGATGTTGAGCTTTCCTGCACATAGACGGGGTTCTGTCTGAGCAGGTTGTTCACCTTGGTCTCGCTTTCCTGTATGGGCCAGTAGAGGTATGGCTCGCTCTTCATCTTGTATGAGACGGCATCGCCTGTTCCTCCCTCGCCATATTTCCTCACGACGAATCGGAGCATCTGCGGGTGCAGCGCGGGCCATGCTGTGTTGTCGGCCATGAGGGTGTTGATGTCCACGCCGGTCATGTGCCTGTAGCTGAAGCGCACGAGGTCGAACCAGCGTTTGCCTTCGAAGCAGAGCTCGCGTTCGCGTTCGGCCAGTACGAGCAGCTCCATGTCGCTTTTCGACTTGAAGTCGTCCCACTTCAGCGTGTCGGCGGCGCCTGTCGCCATCGAGCGCTGGTTGACGGCCTGCACCAGCTGGAAGGCCTGCTGCAGGGTGACGGCATCGCTGTCGTTGGCCGCTGTCTCGACCAGGGCCTCGGCTTTCATGAGCATGACGTCGGTGAGGCGATAGACAATCCAGTTCTGGCGGAACTCCTTGAAGGCCCTCTCGTTCACCTTCGGCGTGCCGGTGGTGCTGTTGGTCATCACGGTGGTGCCCGAGGCCGTCACCATCTTGCGTATGCTGAGCTGGTCGGCCTCCTCGTTGTTGGCCTCATAGACGTTGTTCCAGAAGCGGTAGTCGTTGGTGCTGAAGTGTATCTTCTGTCCCTGCGTGCCGTTGGCGTTCTCGTCGATGGCGTTGAACAGCTGCGAGGCCATGAGCATCGATGTCTGCTTGTGGTCGTCTTCCGTGCCCGACTGGTAGTAGTAGTTCTCCAGTGCCTGATTGCTGTTGTTGATGCCGTTGTACTGCCATTCGAGTATCGACTCGTGGCTGTTGCCGGCGTTGTAGTTGAAGATCTCGAACAGCGCCGTTGTACCGTCGGCGAGGTGGTACGGGTCTTCCTTTCCCAGGTTGACCATGTCGGTGTGGTACTGGCGGTAGTAGTCGTCTTTAGCCTTGATGACGAGGTCGGCCGCAGCAATGGCCTGCTGATAGTCGGCCTGGCTGTGTGTCATGGCAGCCCGCCAGAGGTAGATGTCGGCCGTGAGGGCATCGACGGCATCGCGTGTGATGTATCCCCAGTTGCGCCAGTCGCCGTAGCCGTATGTGCCGCTTCTGAGTATGTACTTGCGTGCCTCGGCCAGGTCGTCGAGGCAGTGCTGCAGCACGTCTGCCGGTGTGCTTTGTGCGACGACCATGTCCTGTGCGTCGTCCTCGAACGACTCTGTGACGTATGGCACGTCGCGGAAGGCGCGTACCAGATAGAAATAGCACAGCGAGCGCAGCGCCAGCATCTGTGCGCGCACGGTCTGGTAGTCGTCCTGTGTGAACTCGGGGTCTTCGGCCATGACATCGGGTGCATGGTGCAGCACGATGTTGCAGTTGTTGATGACCTTGTAGAAGGCGGCCCACGAGTTGTAGCCGTTTGACGGCAGCAGGTTGACGGCGCTGATGTTGTCGAGCGAGGTGCTGACATAGTCGTTGAGCTTCACCAGCTCGTCGCTTCTGAAGGCTCCCCAGACGATGGCGCGCTCCTGTATGCTGTAGTCGATCATGCTTTTGTATGCGCCGTTGACCATCTCGTTGACGTCGCCCTTCGTCTTCCAGAACTCTTCGCCCACTATCCGGTCTGTGGGGTATATGGTCAGGAAGTCGTTGCAGGAGGTGAGGGCGCTTGTGGCTGCGCCAATGGCGCAGCATACCGAACCAGCCAGCAGGCAGTGCTTCATGCTTTTGGCAAGCCGCTGCCGCAGGGCTGTGGCGGTGTCTCTTCCCTTTATGTTGTTGTTGTTCATGTTTTATGTTTTGTTGTTGTTGGGTGGGGTGGGGTGATTGTGGGTTTTGTGGGTGCTGTGGGTGGAGTGGGTGTCGTGGGTGGTGTTTCCGCTATCCGCTTTCCACTATCCGCTTCCAGCTATTTAGAATCCCACCTGCACGTTCAGCGTGACAGATTTTGAACGCGGTGTCTGCGACGAGTCGTAGGCTATGCCCCACGAGCCGGGCGAGTGTTCGGGGTCAGAGCCGCTGTACTTGCTCCAGCAGAGCAGGTTCTGTCCGGAGAGCGAGAACTGCAGTCGCCTCATGCCGATGGTCTTGAGAGCCTTCTGCGGCACGGTATAGACGAGCTGCACATAGCTCATGCGCACGAACGAGGCATCCTCGACGTAGCGGTCAGAGCCCTGCCAGTTGTAGGCCGTGTTGTACATGGCGCGGGGGATGTCCGTCACGTCGCCGTTCTTGCGCCAGCGCCAGTTGACGGCCGAGCTCTGGTTGTAGGCGTTGTACATCTCTTCCAGTCCCATCTTGGCCGAGTTGACAATCTTGATGCCCTGGCGGTAGCTGAAGGATGTCTTCAGCGTCCAGTTGCCGTAGAAGAGCGACACGCCGAAGCCGCCGTTGAGGTGCGGGTTAGAGTTGCCGAGATAGACGATGTCCAGGGCGTTGATCTGTCCGTCGTGGTTCACGTCCTCGTAGATGGCATCGCCACCCTGGAACTTGTAGGTAGAGCCTCCGTTGGCGAAGTTATAGACCTGACGGATAGGGTCGCCGGCCGAGTTCATCATGACGTGCCCCTGGTCGTCGATGGCTATCGGGGCCGTCTTGCCCGAGGCGAGGAAGGTGTTGTTGATGTAGTCGCGCAGCTGCTCGCCGTCCCACCCCTCGCGCTTCTTCATGTTGATGAGGTATTCGTACGAGTACTGATAGACACCCTTGTAGCGGAGGCCGTAGATGGAGCCCAGCGGGTTGCCTATCTGTATGCGGTTGAGATACTGTCCGCGCTTGCTGCTGTCCCATTCGGAGTTGATGCTTTCGAGCACCGACTCGTCCATGTCGGTTATCTCGTTGAAGTTCTGCGAGATGTTGAAGTTGGCGCTCATGGAGAACTTGCCCAGCTTCAGGAATTTGTTGGCCGACACGTTCAGCTCCCATCCCTTGTTGGTCATCTCGCCCACGTTGCTCCATGCCAGCGAGCTGTAGCCGCTTGAGGACGGTATGCGCACGCCTCCCATGAGCAGGTCTTTGGTGCGCTTGAAATAGTAGTTGAAGTCGCCGGTGACGATGTCGTTAAAGAATCCGAAGTCGCCGCCGATGTTATACTGCGTCGTCCGCTCCCATTTCAGCCTGTTCAGCTGCAGGGCCTCGAGGTAGGTCACGCTCTGCGTGTTGCCCACGGCGCCATAGACGCCCGACGTGTTGTACTTGGCATACTGCAGGTATTCCGAGCCGGGCTGTCGTCCGACGATGCCCCACGACGGTCTGAACGACAGCATGGAGAGCACGGGCTGCGCCCATTTCATAAACGGCTCTTCGCTGATGTTCCATCGTGCAGAGATGCCGGGGAACCATCCCCACTTCTTCGAGTCGCCGAACTTAGTCGTTCCGTCGGCGCGCAGCGAGAAGTCGAAGGCATACCGGGCCTTGTAGGAGAAGTGTCCGGAGTATGTCATCGACATCGAGCGCCACTGTCCGTTGCCTGTTGACATGTTGTCGAGGTTGGTATCGACGGTGGGCGAGAGCACGCCTGCCGGCAGGTTGTAGCTGGCCACGGTCTGCGAGTTGTTGTTGCCCGTGGTCATCTCCCAGCGGCCCAGCATGGTGGCATAGAAGTCCTTGTTCGTGAAATGCGGGTTGAACACCAGTGTGTGTCTGGTCGTGAAGCCGAGCGAGTTGTAGTCATAGACCTGGCTGCGGTTGTAGTTTGAGTTGGTCCATCCGTCTGTTGCCAGCGAGCCGGGCATGTACTTAGGTTCGTTTTTCGAGAAGATGTCAAGATAGACCATACCGGTGTAGTTGAGCTGTGTGTGCTCGTCGTCCTTGCCCAGCAGGTAGTAGTCGATGCTGAACTCGGGCGAGATACGGTATGTCTTCTCGTCGCGCCAGGCCTGCCGTGCAATGGCCACGGGGTTTCCCAGGCTGCGTATGCTGCCGAGCTGTCTGGCCGATGTTCCGGCTATCGACGAGCCCGCAGCGTCGCTTGCGCCCTCGGGCAGCATGATGTAGAACTCGTCGGTGTCGTTGCCGTTGGCATCCTGCCGATAGACGCTCATGTTGGGTGCCACCTTCTGCGCGCGTCCCAGGATGTTGTCGTCATAGTTGCGGTGGTTGGCGGTGTAGGTCAGCGGGAACGTTGTCTTGAACGTTATGCGGTCAGAGACGAAATAGTCGAGCGTCAGCTTTGTCGAGAAGCGGTCCAGCCGCTGCTCGATGATGGTTCCGTTCTGGTGGTCGTAGCCGGCCGAGACGCGGAAGTTGGCTTTCTCGCCGCCGCCGGTGATGGTCAGGTAGTGGTACTGCGAGATGCCGGTCTGCGTGACTTCCTTCACCCAGTCGGTGTTGTTGTTCCAGTTCTCAAACTCGGCCCACGACCTGTTGTAGTTTATCTCGTTGATGTTGGCCGTGGCCGAGGCGCTCTGCGCGGGGTTGTAGTACATCTCCTTGAGCATCATGGTGTAGTCGTCGCCGTTGAGCAGGTTGTAGCCCTTGGGCTGCCAGCTGGCCTGCACGCGCAGCGAGTAATCGACGCGTGTGGCGCCGCGCGCGCCGCGCTTGGTGCGTATGGAGATGACGCCGTTGGCGCCGCGCGAGCCCCAGATGGCCGTAGCTGCGGCATCCTTGAGCACCTGTATGTCTTCGATGTCGCTCGGGTTGACCGAGAGCAGCGAGGCGTATGTCTCTTCGTTGGCGTTCTGGAAATCGAAGTTCTCGTCGGGATTGTCGAAGATGTTGCCATCGACGACGATGAGCGGTTCGGCCGAGCCGTTGATGCTTGTCACGCCGCGCAGACGCATTGACGTTCCGGCACCCAGGTTGCCCGAGTTGGCCACGATGTCCAGTCCGGCTATCTGGCCCTGCAGGGCTTCGTCGGCCGAGGTGATGGCCAGTCCGTCCACCTCGCTCATGTTGAATGTCTGCGAGGCCACGGACACCTCTTTCTCGGGTATGAGCAGTCCGCCGTGGCGGAATTTCTTCTGCTTGGTGACAACCACCTCCTTCAGCGTGGTCTCGTCCTGCAGGTTGATGTTGAATTTCGTGCGGTTGCCGATGGCCACTATGGCCGTCTTGTAGCCCACGTATGACACCTTGAGCTTGTTCTTGGTGCTCTTTATGGTCATCGAGAAGTTGCCGTTGAAGTCAGTCTGTGCATAGCTGACGTTACGGTTGTTCTCGTCTATCTCCACCACGTTGCACATCATGACGGGCCCGTCGGGGGCGGTGACCGTTCCCGACACGCGCAGCTCCTGTGCCTGCAGCAGGATTATGTTGAAAAGTGACAATATTAATATGTGTAGCAGTCTCATGGTTCTTCAGCTTTATTGTTCCATTGGGTTTTGGTCGTAGCGCTTATACAGTTTCTCGT
The DNA here is from genome assembly GCA_024680755.1 of Prevotella sp. Lineage (GTDB taxonomy): Bacteria > Bacteroidota > Bacteroidia > Bacteroidales > Bacteroidaceae > Prevotella. The sequence continues at coordinate 12,806 of JAILBT010000060.1, forward strand.
CGAACAGCTGGCGGAAGCGTGCCAGCTTCTGTCTGGCGTTGGTGCCTGTCCACAGGCTGTCGTAGCGGCGTGTGCCGGCGTGCGGGCAGAGCGGTGTGCTTATCTGGTGTACGACGGCAAACGACGATGTGTTGATCTGGTGGTTGACGATGACGTAGTCGCGCGTCATGACGTTGCTCATCTTCTGCGTGTCGGCAGTGCTGACGCTGACCTGCTGGCCGCTGTGGTCCGTCACGGTCAGCTGTCCGCTGCCGCCGCTGACGGTCAGCTTCTCTCTGATGCCCAGCGTGTCGGAGCATGCCGTCGGGTATGTGCCGGCATCGACCACCTGGTCGGCATAGACGGCGTTGTCCTGGAAATGGTAGCGTATGAAGGAGTTGATCTCATCGACCATAGCCAGCGCCAGGTCGCGGTCTTCCTGCCGGTATGCCTTGGCCTCTTTCTCCTCGTCGGTGTATTTGTCGTAAATGGCTTTCACGTCGCTCCACCGCGGCAATCCCAGCTCGTGGGCTTTCTGCATTGCCTCGTTGTCGGGTGCAAAGACGGTGTAGTTGTATGTGTTGAAATAGTTGACGTTGTCCGTCAGTCCGCCCTTGGCTGCGAAGGGGTGGTACGCGTCGAGGCGTCTCTTCTTTGTCACGGGGTTGACCACGGCCAGCTTGTCGCTGGCAAACTCCATCAGCTCGTCCATGTCGAAGTCGGAGCAGAGCTGGATGAAGTCAGTGTAGCGTTCGTCCTGCAGTGTGCTATAGACCGACTGCTGCGGAGCCTGTACCAGGTGGTCGATGGCATACGAGACACCGTTCTTCTGCTCGTAGATGCGCGTGATGGCCGAGGGTTGTGCCTTGCCTTCTATCTGTGCGCCGCTCTGCACCTGTGTGGGGGCATAGCGTATCTCGCCGCCGTGCTTCGTCTTGTAGTACTGGTTGCCGTTGCTGCCCAGCCGCTCGCCGTCTTTGAGCACGATGGTGTGGTAGTTGAGAATGTCGGTCAGCTGTGTCTTGAACTGCGCCGGCGACACCATGCCCATCGACTCGCCTATCTCGCCCGTGGCGGCGTTATACTCGAAGGCTTCGCAAAAAACGTAGGGTGAGCGGTCCTGGTAAGAGAATTTCAGCACGCGAGGTCTGTCCTCGCCGAGATATGCAGGGTCGATGTAGTACTGTTCGAAAGCATCGTCCGTCGGTATGAACAGGGCGTAGTTGGCGCTCATGGCCAGCAGGTAGGCGTAGTAGTTGAGGCCCAGTCCGAGCGGTGCCGAGGTCTCGCCGTCGTAGATGGCCTTGTACATGATCTGCATGTTGTCGTTGAGCGTGACAGGGGCCGAGACAGCCACGAGCGACGGCGGAGCGAACATAGTGTTCATCATGTATGCCACGCCGTTGTTGGCAATCTTGACGTCGTATGTGCCGTCGGCGTTGGAATTGATCACGTCGAGCGAGAGCCCCATGGGGTCGCTGGCCTCGTCCATGACATGGTCGAACTTCGACGGCACATAGCGGTTGAACGACGTTATCATCAGGTTGGCCAGCATCTGCTTGACGTTCTTCAGCGGTATGGAGTCGATGTTTTCGGCCAGGTTCTCCTGCGTGTTGGGCTTCTTTCCAAACTGCTCTATGAGGAACTCGCCGGCTCCTCCGGGCTGGAAGAAACGCCACAGTGCGTCGTCTGTTGGCACGAACATTGCTGCGATGTCGTTGGCGGGGTTCTCGCCCGTTGCTCCGCTGCTGTAGTTGTTCCACCCCGGGTCGAATGGCAGCACCTGTGCGGCCTCTGTGCCGTTGGGGTCAATGACGAGCTGTCCGCCTTCTGAGCGCGAACTGAAATAGCGTTTCTGGTAGATGGTATCTATGGTGGGCAGCCCCTGGGCCGTGGCATAGTCGTTGTAGTTGTTTGTCACGGTCATGGCCGGATATGGTGCGCTGAAGCGTTCCAGCATGCGGCTGTAGAGCTTGCTCTCGCCGTTGGTGCGTATCAGCTCGGCCAGGTTGCCCGGCGGCAGCAGCACGTCTTCCATCTGGTGTATGTATCCGTTCTTGCATGTCACGTCGGGGCTGACAATCTTGTTGCGGAAGATGTAGGCCGAGTGGTCGGCTGCCGAGTATGGCGTGCCTGTGATGACCTCGAAGTCGCTGTTCTCGCCCTGTGTGGTTATGTTGTTGGTGGTCATCTGCTCCTCGGTGAAGTGCACCATCATGGGCCGGGTGGCGTCCATGACGAGGTGTATGCCTGTCTGGGCGAACTTGTCCCAGTAGGGGTTGTTCTGCGGCATGTCTTCACGCGCGCGTATATAAGTTATTGTGTCGATGACGTTGGCTGCCGTGGTGTGCTTGATGGCCTGTCCGGGCAGCACGGCCGTGGCACCGTCGGAAATGTTGCTCAGCATCTCGACCAGTATGGCGTTGTCGAGCATGGAGCCGTAGAGCAGCTGCCGCTTCATGGCGGGCGTCAGGTCGGCGTAGCTGCTCACGCCCCACGAGTTGTTCTTGTAGAAGCGGTCGAAGGCTTCGTCGTTGGCGGGAAACACCGTCTTAGAGCCTGTCTTGGCCAGTGTCTCTGCGTAGCCAAGGTCGTCTATTAGTCGGACGTAGTTGCGGAAGGTGCCCTTCAGCACGTTCTGCCCGGAGCTCTCTAATGAGCCCGGATTGCTCAGGGCCTCATAGATGCTGCCTCCGAGCCATGACGGGTAGTTGCCCTCGTCGTCCAGGTCGTAGTCGTCGTGACACGACGCGACTGTACAGCCGAGTGTGGCTGCGCATAGCAGCGGCCACGCCCGTCTCGTCAGATTGGTGTAACGATGGTTCATCTTTTTTTTAGGTAGTGGTTGTTTTTATTTTGTTTTATTTAGGTTCTGTATGGTGGTGAAGCCACGGAGGACTTTCGGGAGAGTCTGGATTGTGGGTGGGGTGGGTGGAGTGGGGTGGGTGTTGTGGGTGGGGTGTTGTGGGTGGGGTGTTGTTGGATTAAAGAAGAAAACTCTTGTTCCCTTCTGTGGAGGGAACAAGAGTTTCTTGTGCGTTTTTTATTTCACGAGTATCTTCTGTGCCTTGCCGTTGCGCACGACGATGTTGAGGCCGCGCTGCATTTGGCTGAGCTTGGTTCCGTTGAGGCTGTAGATGCCCTCGGCCACGCCGTTGGCAGTGTGCACGTCGGTTATGCCGGCAGCGATGGGGCCTTCCCAGCCGCTGTTGTCGCCCTTGGCGACGAGGGTCAGCGTCCAGCCTCCCACTGAGTACCATGCACCGGTGAAGATGTGTTCGGTGGCGTGGTCGCCGCTGTTGACGAAGGTGCCGATGGTCAGCGTGTGGTCAGTCACGGCGATGTTTGCCATCTGCTGGTGCTTCCATCCGCGTCCGATGCCGCCGTTGGCATTGTTGATGGCCAGGTAGTAGCTGTACATGGGGTCTTCCTCGCTCATGCCTTCCACGACAATCTTCGTGTAGGCCTCCTCCCAGATGGGACCGTGGTTGTCGCTGGCGATGGCTTGCTCGCCGGTGTTCTCGTCGGTGTAGTAGTCGAGAGGTATCTCGACGAAGGTGGTGTCAGCTCCCTCGGTGTGGAAGATGTAGGCTCCCTCGGCCGGTGTGCGTGTATAGACACCCACCTCGTATGTGCCGTTGGGCAGGTCGCTGATGGTCTGCTGGGCCATGAAGCCGGTCAGTCCGTTGCTGTTGTATGAGTCGATGTAGCGTGTAGCGCTGCCGTCGTACCACTGGCTCGAGGTGGTGTTCTTGTCGCCGTTGCCGCGCACGAACTCCCATCCGTCTTCAGCCTCGAGGTTGGGGTTCTGAATGAAGATGGTGTAGTTGGTAGCCGTGGCGTCGTCGTAGGTGTTCTGCTTATCGACGAGCAGCAGTGCCTTCTTCAGCTCGGCCACGAGAGAGTCCACCTGTTCTGCGGTCTTCATCTCGGCTGTCAGCTGCTCCTTCTGTGTGGCCATGATGCCCTGCAGCAGGGTCTTGCCGGCCTCGCTGGCTATGTTGGCCACGCTGTCGGCCTGGTTATAGACGGGTGCGTAGGTGTTGAGGTAGTTCTTCAGCAGGTTGACCTCAGCGTCAATCTTGGTGTAGGTGGCGCTGTCGCTCACGATCCATGCCTGCACATAGTCGTAGGCAAACTTGACGATGTCCGTTGCGGCCTTGAAGGCCTCGCTGGTGGCCAGCGTAGCAGCCACTGTGGGCAGGGTCTTGCCTTCCTCCATATATTCGGCATACTTGGCCTCGCTGGCCTTAGCCACGTTGAGAGCTTCCTTGATGACGGCCATGGCGGCCACCATCTGCTCGTCGGCCACGTTGCCATAGATGGCGATGGTGTCGGCCAGTGCCTTCTTGTCGGCTGCGAAGTGCATGGTGGCAATCAGCCCGTTGGCCTCGGCCACCTGTGCTGTGTAGAGCTGCTTGATGGCAGCGGGGTCGGCCTCGCCCAGGTAGTTCAGGCGGAAGTTTGTCACCAGGAACCAGCCTGCGCTGGCGTTGCCGTTGCCTGTTCCCTCGGCACCGATGGTCAGCTTGCCGTCCACGACGAGCACCTTGTCTGTTGTCATGCCGTTGTCCCACATGCCTGCGTCGCCGTCAACCCAGCCGTCGCTGTTCAGCGTGGGCGACACCACCTTCTGTGCGGTGCTGCTGGCAAAGACGTGCTGGTCGGTGATATATCCGGCCTGTGTGATCATGTCTGCCGACACGGTGTAGTAGCCGTTGGGCAGGTTGGTCAGGTCCTGTGCCACCGCTATGACGTCGGTGAAGGCACTCGCCCATGCGTTCCAGCACGAGCGTCCCTGCTGCCAGTTGAGACGCTGGTCGCCGCCGGTGCGTCCGGCCACATACCAGCCGTCGCTCGACAGGTCGTCGTTGGTAGAGCCTGCGGTGTAGCTGTCGGCGTTGGGGAATACCCATGTGGCTGTGCTCTCGTCGTAGCTGGGCTCGGCGGCAGCCTTGATGAACCAGGGGCTCTTCACAAGGAAGGTGTAGTTGGCGGGCTGCTCCTCGCTGGCGGGCTGCGACATGTAGTAGGCGGTCAGGGCGGCCAGGGCGTTGGCCTCGAGCGCAAGCAGCTCGTCGGCGGTGCCGGTGGCCAGCTTGTCGAGCACGTCGTTATAGACGGCCTGCAGGTCTGCCAGTCCGGGATAGCTCGTGCCGGCCAGGGCAGCCTCTATCTTCGTGATGGCCTCTTCGATGCCGGGCAGGGCATCGATGGCAGCCTGGAATTTCTTCAACATCTCCTCTGCTTCCTTCAGCTTGGCGTTCATGACGTCGAGCTCCAGGCCGACGCAGTCTGAGACATCCATCGAGTAGTCGTTGATGTCCATGCTGAGCTGGCTCAGTCCGAGCTCTTCGGCCTGCGAAGCCATCAGCTCAAGCTTTGCAGCCATGTCGTTCAGGTCAGAGCTGACAATCTCCTCCTCGCTGGCCTCGCCTATCTTGTAGAGCTTGATGCCGTCGAGGGCCACGATGGGCTGGCCGCCAGAGCCTGCGTTGGCAGCCTCGTAGCCGAACTGCATGGTGAACTCGGCTGTGGGCGTGAACTCAAACTCGTGCTTGGTCCACTCCTGTGCCTGCAGTCCGGTGCCCTCTTCGTCCTTGAACACCTCGTTGCGGCAGACGATCTGCGTCAGGTCCTTGGCCACAGCCGTTGTGTTGGGGTTGATGTTGATGGTCCAGTACTCCAGGCGATACACTGCGCATGGCAGCTTCACCACCTGCTTGTAGTTGGCACTGTTGGTCCATCCGGCGCGCAGATAGACGAAGCCCTCGCCGCCGTCGAACTCTGTGGGGCGCTGGGGCACGGCCAGATAGGTGGTGCCGTCGTCGGCGATGGGCACAGCCGTCTCGCCCAGGTCGTAGGGCACGCTGCCGAAGTAGGTCCACTCACACTTGGGGAACTCTGCGTTCGACTCGAGCGTCCAGCCCTTGATGCGGCCCTTGAAGCCGTTTACGGCGTCCATCTTGCGGCCGTCGCTGCGGCTCTGGCTGCTGGTACTCTTCGGACGGGCATAGACGGTGCTGTCGGCGGCAATGTAGGCCCAACTGCGGTCGCTGAGCGACGTGTTGGTCGAGATTGCCTCTTTCATCGTACCATCAACCTGGAACGTCAGGTCCTCGTCGAAGCCAGGATTCTGGATGTAGCTGGTCACATCCTCCTGAGCCAATGCGGGCATGGCCAGCATTGCGCTGAGAGCAATGGTAAAGATTTTCTTCATAAAGCAGAAAACGTTTAGTTAGTAATGTTAGTAAAATAAAAAGATTGTGTTATCGGTACTATTCGGCCGCAAAGTTAACAAAAATTATCTGTACTGCAAATTTTTATCATCTTTATTTCAGCCATGACACCAGGGAGATTCCATTGGCTGGCATTTAGGGGGCTTATGGCAAGACGGTCAGTTGCTTGATGTGGGGGTATAAGGATATGATATGCGTTTTAGGTGGTAAAATATAGTTTTGTATGCTTGTTAGGTTTACGGTTCGCGAGAATAGTAAACCTTTTTTCTATATTATTTATCACAATTTATTTATCACAATTTATTTATCACAATTAGCCATAATTAGTTGTAATTTGTGTAAAGTTTGTTCTCAATTAGTGTTACTTTTGTTACGCGTTACTTTGTACCTTGAGCGTGACGCGTACAGTCCGGGCTACAAGCGAAAGAAAGAGCTTGACGCGGAAAAGCCGCAGGTGGCCCTACAGATGGTACGCCGCTCATGGAAGCGGTGTATACGCGCGGCGTACTTCCTGGCGGACAGCTGGTTCGCCGGCATTGACTTTATCAAGGATTTGCTCGAGATAGCCGGTGGTGCCCTGCATGTCATCTGCATGACGAATTTCTTTGTCCATATTTTATCACAGTTTTGGTGAATGGGTTGCAAAGGAACTCAATGATGCCATGCTGATTCCGATTATTCACGATAATCCACGAATAATAATGTCAACATGAAATAATTGGGAAAATATGGGCTACAAGGGGAAAGATGATAGGGGAAAAGGGAAAAAAAAGTCTGCTATAAGGCTTATTGGTACTCTTGACAGAAGATTATAAAACAGATAGTGGGCGAAAACCGATGCAGAGACATCAGCTTTCGCCCACTACCTGGGTATTGTTGTCTAAAGAAATGGATAGGTGCTTTATGATTTAGTTTTTTCCAAAATGTCGTATTTGCGTCCGTTTTGGAAAAAACTCAACCTTAGCAAAGTTTATATATGAGAAGGATTAGAGAATCTGAGTTTTACGGTCTGAAAATAAATTGTCCAACACTACAGACTGATTGACAATGCTGGCATGTTCCCCTCGGGCAATGCCCATCGTCGTAACCATCACCAACTGGATGCTGTGCGTCTTGTTGTGCATCTTGCTTGCGGCAAA
>JAILBT010000116.1 GCA_024680755.1 Prevotella sp.
TCGTAGAGTTGTACCTGGCAGTCGTCAAGACAGGATTCCCCACAGACCGCATGCGTCAGACTGTTCAGTATATCAAGGAACACTATGGACGTATGGTTATTACCTGCGACGACTATCCGAAACTGCTGCAACTGATGCACCACGACAAGAAAAACGAGGGTAATAGCATCAACTTCACGCTGTTAGGCGGTATTGGCGACATCCGCATCAACCAGACTGCCACCGAGGAAGAAATCAAAGAAGCGCTGGACTTCTATAGAGAATATTAAAAATGAAAAATGAAAAATGAAAAATGAAAATGGGAGAATGTAAAATGAGATGCTGGCGCCAGCTTTACATCTTCTCATCTAAACATTTTAATCTTTCATCTTTCATCTTTAATCTTTCATCTTTAATCTTTCATCTTTCATTTTTCATTTTTCATTTTTCATCTTTAATCTTTAATGTATATACCTGCTGTTGCACCCACTGTGCCCACTGTTTGGGTGTGCGGCTATGGTCGAAGGTCTGCCAGGGTATGGGCTTGCCAATGTAGATGTTGAACGTCTTGCCGTTGTTCTTATACATCTCGTCGACCAGATACATCATGGCTATGTTTACTTTCTTTATCAGTCGGTCGGATATGTTTGACAGACGGTAGAAGAAGTTGCTGTTGCGTCCGTCGAAGTAGATGGGCACCACGTCGCGCTGTGCCTCTATGCTCTTGGTTATGAATGTCTTCTTCCATTCTGTGTCGTGTATCTCCCCCTTGTGTCGGCGTGAGCAGATGCCCGCCGGGAACATCAGTATGTGGTTGTCGCTGTGGAAGCCGCCTTCCACCTGCGCGGGGAAATCCTTAGCCTGTCGGCCGGTCTTGTTGATGGGAATGCAGAGTGGCGCCAGCCCTTTGAGGTTCATCAGCAGGTCATTGACCAGGTAGCGGAACCGGTCGTCGTATTGCCGTCCGAGTATGCTGCCCAGTGCTACGCCGTCGATGCCGCCCAGGGGGTGGTTGCTCACAAAGGTGTAGCGCCGCGGGTCGTCCTTGGCCGGCAGGTTGTCGCGTCCCAAGACGTTCAGCGTCACGCCCTGATAGCGCAGGCACGCCTCGAGCCACGCCGTACCTTCAAGGCCGTTAGCCTCGACGAGAAACGTGTTCACCCAGTCCTGGTGAATGATGTGCTTGAGGTAGCTGACGACGAAGCGCGGCACCCTGCGCGACTTGTCGCCCAGCTTCGATGCCAGCACACGGTCTATGTCTATACGTGGGTCTTGATTGTTCATTGTTCGTTTGGTTGCCGCGGAGGGCTATAGCTTGGCTGGTGGCTATCCGCGCGAAAAGCGGGTGCAAATTTAGTGTTTTAATTTCAAACGGCCACCGTTTTGTTGTTATATTTTCATAAAACAATTTTTTTTCAAAAAAAGTGGGGCAATGTGGTGGAGTGTGGGGGAAAATGTTTAATTTTGCCGCCGAATAGCCACCAACAGTGAGTGCTCATGGAGACGATACGTTTTATAGGCAACATAGAAGCCAAGGTTGACGCCAAGGGGCGCGCCTTTCTGCCGTCGGCGTTCCGCAAGGTGCTGCAGCAGACAGGTAGCGAGCGCCTGGTGGTGCGCCAGGACGTGTTTCAGCGCTGTCTGGTGCTTTACCCTGAGCAGGTGTGGAACCGTCGGCTCGACGAGCTGACATCTACGCTCGACCCGTGGAACAAGCAGCACCAGCAGCTGCGCCGGCAGTACTACCGCGATGCCGAGGATGCGGTGCTCGACTCTGGTGGCCGTTTCATGCTGACGCGTCATCACATCGCGCAGGCAGGCATACGTCAGGACATACGCTTCATCGGCATGGGCGACACCATCGAGGTGTGGGCGCGCGAGGCCAGCGACGAGCCATTTATGCAGCCCGACGACTTCGCCGCGGCAATGGAGCAGGCCATGAGGAGGAAGGAAAACGGAGAGGGCACAGCACTTTAGGTAGCGACAGGTTTTATTATATATTTGAATGGACATATAGATTCTTGACAGACATTAATTCAGATGGTGGAGCAGCAGACGACATACCATACGCCGGTGATGCTGGCCGAGAGCATCAGCGCCCTTGACATACGGCCCGACGGGCTGTATGCCGACTGCACCTTTGGTGGTGGCGGCCACAGCCGTGCGCTGCTGTCGCAGCTTGGTCCCGCGGGCCACCTGTTTGGTTTCGATCAGGATGCCGATGCCAGCGCCAATGCCTTGGCCGACGAGCGCTTCACCTTCGTGCAGTCAAACTTCCGTCATCTGGGCCATTGGATGCGCTACTATGGCGTGGAGCAGCTCGACGGCGTGCTGGCCGACCTGGGCCTGTCGAGCCACCATCTTGACGCGGCTGAGCGCGGCTTCTCCTTCCGCCACGATGCCCCGTTGGACATGCGCATGAACCGGCGCGCCGCGCTGACGGCTGCCCAGGTGGTCGAACAGTATGGCGAGGAGCAGCTGGCCGACGTCTTCTACCTGTATGGCGAGCTGAAGAATGCGCGCCGTCTGGCCAGTGCCGTGGTGAGGGCCCGGCAGCAGCAGCCCATAGCCACCACCGGACAGCTGCAAGACGTGGTGCTGCCGCTGCTGCCGCACGAACGTCAGAAGAAGGACCTGGCCCGTGTGTTCCAGGCGCTGCGCATAGAGGTGAACGGCGAGATGGAGGCTCTGTCGCAGATGCTCACCGCTGCCGTCGGGCTGCTCAGGCCTGGTGGCCGGCTGGTGGTCATCACCTATCACTCGCTCGAAGACCGGATAGTGAAAAACGTCTTCCGTGCAGGTAATGCCGAGGGACGCTGCCAGCAAGACATCTACGGGCGCTCTTGCCAGCCGCTACGGCCGGTGGGCCGCCCCGCCACCCCCACCGAGCAGGAACAGGCTGCCAATCCGCGCAGCCGGAGTGCCAAGCTCAGAGTGGCAGAAAGAGTGAATAACGAGAGTGAAGAATGAAGATATAGCCGATGGAGGTATGAACAAGGAAAAGTTGAAACAGAAGCTGAAAGCCCAGGCGCGCTTAAGCCGCTCGCCCATGAAGCAGCTGCTGGCTGCGGCGAGCGAGGAAGACAAGCTGATGTCGGGCAACAACGTGTTGCAGGGACTCTTTTTCGGCGACGTCGTCTGGCGTCGCCTGTTGCAGTCGAACGTCAAGGTGGTGCTGCTGATAGTGGTCTTCACTGTGATATATGTCGGTGTGAGATACCAGTGCCAGCACGACATGGTGGAGATAAACGAGCTGGAAGCCCAGCTCAAGGATGCCAAGTACAACGCCATGACCACGAGCAGCAACCTGACCGAGCGCACGCGCGAGAGCCACATACTGAACGCGCTCAGACAGAACCGCGACACGCTGTTGCACATATCCGAGCAGCCGCCATATATTATCGAGATGAATTGACATATACATTAATATTATTACGCGCGCGAGAGAAGAGGTAGAAGAAATAACTTTGTTGATGACAGGAAAAGATGAGCAAGTTCCGCAATGAGAAGGTCATTCCGCGTTATCTGCTGATAACGCTGGCTTTTGCACTTATAGGGCTGGCTGTGGTGGCCAAGGTGCTATACATAATGACGACCAAGCAGGCCTACTGGGAACAGGTGGCCTCGCGGTTGAAACACGAGAACGATACCGTGGCTGCCCAGCGCGGCAACGTGCTCTCGGCCGACGGCGAGCTGCTGGCCGGCAGCATACCGCAGTACCGTGTCTTCATGGACTTTAAGGTGGGCGGACATAAGAAGGACTCGCTGCTCGGTGCCAACATGGACAGCATCTGTCGCGGGCTGCACGAGATTTTCCCATCGAAGTCGGCCGACGACTTTCGGCGCGACATAGAGAAGGCGCGTCGCGACTCGCTGCGCCACTATGCCATTTGGCCATACATTGTAGATTACACCACATACAAGGCCGTGAAGCAGTTGCCCGTGTTCAACCTGGGCAAGTACAGGGGCGGCTTCCATTCCGAAGAGATAAAGGCGCGCCGACACCCCTTCGGCTCGCTGGCCTTGCGCATCGTGGGCAATATATACGCAGCCGACGGGCAGCCCTACAGCGGCCTGGAGCTGTCGTATGACAGCCTGCTGCGCGGCACCCCCGGCCTGGAGCGTAAGCAGAAGGTGCTCGACCGCATACTGCGCTTCCCGAAGCAGCCTGCCGTGGACGGTGCCGACATCGTGACCACCATCGACGTGGGCATGCAAGACCTGGCCGAGCGCTCGGTGATTGACGTGATGGAGAGAATGAACGCGCTGGTGGGCGTGGCCGTGGTGATGGAGGTGAAGACGGGCGACGTGAAGGCCATCGTCAACATTGACCGCGTGACGGGTCCAGACGGCGTGGCACAGTATCGCGAGATAGACAGCCACGCCATCAGCGACCTGGTGGAGCCGGGCTCGGTGTTCAAGACGGCTTCGCTGATGGTGGCCCTCGACGACGGCGTGTGTGACACCACACGCATGGTGGATACCGGACGCGGACAATGGCCCATGTACGGTCGTGTGATGAAGGACCACAACTGGCGCAACGGCCACGGCTATGGCGTCATCTCGCTGCCACGCTCGCTCGAGGTCAGCTCTAACATCGGCGTGTCGCGTATCATCGACGACTACTATCACAACCAGCCCGAGAAATTCGTGGCCGGCCTGCAGCGCATAGGCCTGGCCGAAGACCTGCGCATACCGCTGCCGCGCGCCGCCGCTCCGCGCATACGTATGCCGCAGAAGAACAAACGCGGACAGTGGCTCAACTGGAGCAACACCGCACTGGCATGGATGTCGATAGGCTACGAGACACAGGTGCCGCCCATATCCACCCTGACCTTCTATAACGCCATAGCCAACAACGGCCGCATGGTGCGTCCGCGCTTCGTGAAGCGCATTGAAAAGGATGGCAACGTTGTCAAGGAATATCCTGTGGAGGTGGTGCGCGAACGGATATGCAAGGAGAAGACGCTGCGCGAGGTGCAGACCATGCTGGAGCATGTCGTCAGCCAGGGACTGGGCCGTCGCGCCGGCAGCCGCTCGTTTAAGGTGGCCGGCAAGACGGGCACGGCCATGATGGCCGAGAAGATGGCCGACGGGCGATGGGGCTACACGCCCGGACACACACGCTATCTGCTGTCCTTCTGTGGCTACTTCCCCGCCGACGAGCCGCGCTACAGCTGCATTGTGTGCATGCAGACCTACGGACCGATAGTGTCGGGCGGACTGGTCAGCGGCACCGCCTTCCACCAGATCTCGGAGGGAATCATGGCGCAGACGGTGAAGTTGCGCGCCAGCGACGCTGCCGACGGCAATATGGAGCCGCCGACGGTGAAGCCAGGCAACGCCGCGGCCGCGGCCAGCGTGATGAGCGAGCTGGGTATTGGCAACGCACAGCTGACAGCCGACGCGCGCGTCAACCGCGGACTGGTGCCCGACGTGAGGGGAATGGGACTGCGCGACGCGGTGCACCTGCTCGAGAGCCTCGGCATGAGGGTGCAGGCCAGCGGGGTGGGCCATGTGGCAGAACAGAGCCTCAAGCCCGGACTGCCCGTCACGCTGGGGCAGACATGCGAGATAAAGTTGAAGAATTGAGAAGCTGAAAATAAAAAGTTTACAAGTTGCGATGTTACTGAAAGAACTACTCACAGACATAGCGCCGCTCAGTGTCAGCGGCGACATCGACACCGACATAGCAGGCATATCCATCGACTCGCGTCAGGTGAGGCAGGGATATATGTTTGTCGCCATGCGTGGCACACAGGTTGATGGCCACCAGTTTATCGCCAAAGCCCTGGAGCAGGGCGCCGCCGCCATCGTGTGCGAGACGGTGCCGGCGTCTGTGCCTGCCGGCGTTGCCGTCATCAGGGTGGCCTCTGCCGAGGCTGCCGTCGGGCCGCTGGCCCATGCCTTCCACGGCCGGCCGTCGCACCGGCTGACGCTGGTGGGCGTGACAGGCACCAACGGCAAGACCACCATCGCCACGCTGCTCTACAACCTGATGCGCAGCCTGGGCTACCGTTGCGGTCTGCTCTCTACCGTGTGCAACTACATCGAGGGCGAGGCCGTGCCTGCCACCCACACCACCCCCGACGCTGTGGAGCTGAACCAGCTGCTGGGCCGCATGGTGGCTGCCGGCTGCCAATATGCTTTCATGGAGTGCTCGAGCCACGCCATCGTGCAGCAGCGGATAGGCGGACTGCGTTTTCGGGGCGGTATCTTCACCAACCTGACGCGCGACCACCTCGACTATCACAAGACCTTCGAGGCATACCGCGACGCAAAGAAGCTCTTCTTCGACAACCTGCCCAAGACCGCCTTCGCCCTGACCAACATAGACGACCGCAACGGCATGTTCATGGTGCAGAACACGCGTGCCCAGGTGAAGACCTACTCACAGCAGCAGATGGCCGACTTCCGGGCCCGCGTCGTCGAGACTCATTTTGAGGGAATGTACCTAGACGTGTGCGGCCGCGAGGTGGGTGTGCAGTTTATAGGCCGCTTCAACGTGAGCAATCTGCTGGCCGTGTATGGTGCTGCAGTGTTGCTCGGCCAGCAGCCCGACGACGTGCTGGTGGCGCTGAGTACGCTGCACAGCGTGAGCGGCCGTCTGGAGCCTATACACAGCGAGCGTGGCTTCACCGCAATAGTGGATTATGCCCACACGCCCGATGCCCTCAACAATGTGCTGCAGGCCATCCACGAGGTGCTGCAGGGCAGCCGCGCCGTCGGCCGGCAGTCAGAGCACAAGGCACAGGTCATCACCGTGTGTGGTGCCGGCGGCAACCGCGACAAGGGCAAGCGCCCCCTGATGGCTCAGGAGGCCGTTCGGCAGAGCGACCGCGTGGTGATAACCAGCGACAACCCGCGTTTCGAGGACCCGCAAGACATCATCAACGACATGCTGGCCGGACTGACCCCGCAGCAACGCAAGAGCGTGTTGGTCATAGCCGACAGGCGTGAGGCCATACGTGCCGCCTGCATGATGGCCGAGCGGGGCGATGTGGTGCTCGTGGCTGGAAAGGGCCACGAGGACTATCAGGAGATACGCGGCGTGAAGCATCACTTCGATGACCATGAGGTGATAAGGGAGGTAATCTGAGAAATCGGAGTAATCGGAGAAATCAGAGTAATCAGAGAAATCGGAGTAATCTGAATAATCAGAAAAAACAAAGGACCAGTGCTATACTACATCTTCCGCTTTTTAGAGCAGTTTGACATACCGGGCTCACACCTCTGGAGCTACATATCCTTCCGTGCACTGGCAGCGCTGATAGTGTCGCTGCTGCTGTCGGCATGGTTTGGCGAGCGCTTCATCAAGTGGATGAAACGCCGCAACATCAGCGAGACCGCACGCGACGTGGAGATAGACCCCTTCGGCGTGCAGAAGAAGGGCGTTCCCACCATGGGCGGCATCATCATCATCGTGTGCATACTAGTGCCCGTGTTGCTGCTGGGGCGCCTGCGTAACATCTACCTCATACTGATGATCGTCACCACCGTGTGGCTGGGCTTCCTCGGCTTCATGGACGACTATATCAAAATTTTCCGTCACGACAAGCAGGGACTGAAGGGTGTGTATAAGATAGTGGGGCAGGTCAGCATCGGCTTCATAGTGGGTCTGACGCTCTATCTGAGTCCGGACGCCTTGGTGCGTGAGAATGTCAGCGTCCCTGCCACGCCCCGCGTGGCCGTTGCAGCTGCCGCAGCTGGCAGCGACAGCTCAGGTGGCGCAGACGTAGCCCGGCTCACGGTGAAGCACAAGACAGAGGCCGTGAAGAGCCTCAAGACCACGATACCCTTCATCAAGAACCATAACCTGGACTACAGTTCGCTCATGTCGTTCTGCGGCCGCCACAAGGTTGCCTTCGGCTGGGGGCTGTTTGTTGTCATGACCATACTGGTGGTCACAGCCGTCAGCAATGGTGCCAACCTTAACGACGGCATGGACGGTATGTGCGCCGGCAACGCCGCCATCATCGGCGTGGCGCTCGGCATACTGGCGTATGTGTCGAGTCATATAGGCTATGCCAGCTATTTCGACATAATGTACATACCACGTTCGGAGGAGCTCGTGGTGTTCCTCTGCGCTTTTGTGGGGGCGATGATAGGCTTCCTGTGGTACAATGCCTACCCTGCCCAGGTGTTTATGGGCGACACCGGCTCGCTGACCATTGGCGGCATCATTGGCGTCACGGCCGTCATACTGCATAAGGAGCTGCTCTTGCCCATACTGTGCGGCATCTTCTTCGTCGAGAGCCTGTCGGTAATCATACAGACGCAGTGGTTCAAGCTGCAGAAGCGTCGTGGCCGACGCGTGCGCGTGTTCCGCTCTACTCCCATACACGACACATTCCGCCGACTCGACTCACAGCTCGACCCCACAAGCACATATCTGCTGAAGGGCTGGCCGCACAGACCTTTCCATGAGTCGAAGATCACCGTGCGCTTCTGGATAACCACTATTATCCTGGCTGCACTGACACTGATAACACTGAAGATTAGGTAGATGTGGAGTTGTGGAGTAAGTAGATGTGTAGTAAGTAGATGTGGAGTAAGTAGATGTGGAGTAAGTAGATGTGTAGTAAGTAGATGAGATTTTGTAAATTCTTAAGAAGCGTATGAAGAAGATAGCTATACTTGGAGCCGCTGAGAGCGGCGTTGGTGCCGCCATACTGGCACAGCAGAAAGGCATGGAGGTGTTTGTGTCGGACATGGGCACCATCAAGCCGCGTTATAAGGCCATGCTCGACGAACATCACATCGAGTGGGAAGAGGGCCGCCACAGCGAGCATCGCCTGTTGCAGGCCGACGAGGTGGTGAAGTCGCCCGGCATACCCGACACGGCACCGCTCATCGTCAAGCTGAAGGCACAGCACACGCCCATCATCAGCGAGATAGAGCTGGCCGGCCGCTACACCGACGCCAAGATGGTGTGCATCACGGGCTCGAACGGCAAGACCACCACCACGTCGCTCATCTACCACATCTTCCGTCTGGCTGGCATGGACGTGGGCCTGGCCGGAAACATCGGCCACTCGCTGGCGCTGCAGGTGGCCGAGCAGCCACACCGCTGGTATGTGATAGAGCTGAGCTCGTTCCAGCTGGACAATATGTACCAGTTTCGCGCTGATATAGCCGTGCTGATGAACATCACGCCCGACCACCTGGACCGCTACGACTTCAAGTTTGAGAACTATGCCCGCTCCAAGATGCGCATACTGCAGAACCTGAGACCCGACGACAGCTTCATCTACTGGCAGGACGACCCCGTCACGGCCCGTCTGCTGCCCGAATATGCCACGCCGGCCCGCGTGGTGGCTTTCAGCGAACATCAGCCCTTCCCCATAGCCGGTGCCGAGCTGGCGCTGCCCGGACGACACAACCTGTACAACCAGATGGCGGCGGCATATGCCTGCATGGCGGCCGGCATACCGGCAACGGCCATTTCCGAGGGGCTGAAGAGTTTCCCCGGCGTGGAGCACCGGCTGGAGCGTGTGGCGGAGGTGGATGGTGTGCTGTGGGTCAACGACTCGAAGGCTACCAACGTCGATGCTTGCCGATGGGCACTGGAAGCCATGACGCGCCCCACCGTGCTCATCCTGGGCGGACTGGACAAAGGTAACGACTACAACGACATACGTCAGTTGGTGGTCGAGAAGTGTTGCGCGCTGGTGATGCTCGGGGCCGACAACAGCAAGCTGCTCGACTTTTTCACGCCGCTCGGGCTGCCCATACGTGACACACACTCGATGGCCGACTGCGTGGCGGCCTGCCGCGAACTGGCACGCCCCGGACAGACGGTGCTGCTCTCGCCATGCTGTGCGTCGTTCGACCTGTTTAAGAACATGGAGGACCGAGGCGAACAGTTCAAGAGCTTGGTTCAGGCAAGACAACTCTAAATTCTCAACTCCTAACTCCTAACTCATAACTCCCAAATGAACAAGCGTATCGGCAATCTCTTCAAGGGCGACAAGGTTATCTGGACGGTGTTCTTCATGCTCTGCATGATCAGCATTGTGGAGGTGTTCAGTGCCTCAAGCCACCTGACCTACGGCAGCGAGAACTTTATCTCGCCGCTGCGCAAGCATGTGGGCATGATAGTGGCCGGCTTCCTGGTCGCCATCGTGACGCTGCACGTTCCTTGTCGTTTCTTCAAGCTGCTCACGCCGTTGGCGCTGGCGGTGTCGCTTGCCACGCTGGTGTGGGTGCTCTTTGCCGGCCAGATTAACGGTGCCAGCAGATGGATATCGCTGTTTGGCATCACCCTGCAGCCGTCGGAAATAGCCAAGGGAACGATGGTGCTGGTCACGGCGCAGATACTGTCGCAGATGCAGCAGGAGGACGGTGCCCACCCGCAAGCTCTGAAATATGTGATGTTTGTGCTGGTGCCCATGCTGGCGCTGATAGCTCCCGAGAACCTTTCGACGGCTGCATTGCTGGCCGTCACCATCTTCTTGATGATGGTGGTGGGACGCGTACCGGCCCGCCAGCTGATGTTCCTGGCCGGCATCGTGGCGGGCGTGGTGGTGCTGTTTGTAAGTATGGTGCTGATGGTGGGCGACGACAGCGCGGACACGCGCACCGTGCAGCAGACCGAGCAGGTGGTGGCCGCTGACGGGCAGACCGCCACCGTGCAGGCCGAGGGCAGCAGCCGTCCGGCTTTCCTGCACCGTCTGGATACATGGAAAGGTCGTATCAAGAAGTTCGGCGGGCCCGAGGTGCCGCCTGAGAAGCTTGACATCACGGGCAAGGACATGCAGACGGCCCACGCCAACATGGCTATCGTCAACGGCCGCTTCTTTGGTCGCGGGGCAGGCAACTCGGTAGAACGCGACTTCCTGCCGCAGGCGTTCAGCGATTTTATCTTTGCCATCATCGTTGAGGAGATGGGCATCGAGGGTGCCATTGTGGTGGTGTTCCTCTATGTGTTGCTGCTGTTCCGCACTGCCCATATAGCGTCGCGCCTTGAGAACAATTTCCCGCCTTTCCTTGCCATGGGGTTGGCCATCATGCTTGTCACACAGGCCATGTTCAACATGATGGTGGCCGTGGGGCTGGCACCCGTGACGGGTCAGCCGCTGCCGCTGATTTCAAAGGGTGGCACCAGCACCATCATCAACTGCTTCTACATTGGTATCATACTGAGTGTGTCGCGATCGGCCAAGCGGCGCGAACAGCCTGAGCCGGCAGTGGCAGCAGAGGTGGTGCCGCTGAGACAGGAGGGGGGAGAGAAATCGGAGTAATCGGAGTAATCGGAGTAATCAGAGTAATCGGAGTAATCAGAGTAATCGGAGTAATCAGAGTAATCAGATTAATCAGAGTAATCAGAACAATCAGAGAATTATCCAAGATGAACGTCATTATCAGCGGCGGCGGAACGGGTGGACACATCTTCCCCGCCATAGCCATAGCGAATGCCGTGAGACGGCTTGACCCCGCGGCCCACATACTCTTCGTGGGTGCCGAGGGGCGTATGGAGATGCAGCGCGTGCCGCAGGCCGGCTACGAGATTATCGGACTGCCCATACAGGGCTTCGACCGCAAGAACCCGCTGAAGAACCTGAAGGTGCTCTACAAGGTGTGGAAGAGCCAGCGCATGGCCAAGCAGATTATCAACGACTTCCGTCCCGACGTGGCCGTGGGCGTGGGCGGCTATGCCAGCGGTCCGCTGCTCAACCAGGCGGCTGCTATGGGCGTGCCGTGCCTGATACAGGAGCAGAACAGCTATGCTGGCGTGACCAATAAGCTGCTGGCAAAGAAAGCCAGCGTCATCTGTACGGCCTACGAGGGCATGGAGCGTTTCTTCCCTAAAGAGAAAATAATGCTGACGGGCAACCCCGTGCGCCAGCGGCTCTTGGAAGAGGACATTACGCGGCAGGCTGCCTGCGACATGTTTGGTCTGGACCCACAGAAGAAGACCATACTGCTGGTGGGAGGGTCGCTCGGTGCGCGCACCATCAACGAGAGCGTGCTGCAGCACCTTGACCTGGTGGCCGGTCTCGCCGACGTGCAGCTGCTCTGGCAGACGGGCAAGTACTACAGCAACGAGATTGCCACCCGCCTGGCCGAGAGCGCCGGCCAACGGGGGGCAGCCAGCGTCCAGACGGCCTATCCCAACCTGCATGTCACCGATTTCATACAGGACATGGCCGCCGCCTACCGTGTGGCCGACCTGGTTATCAGCCGTGCTGGGGCTGGCAGCATCTCTGAGTTCTGCCTGTTGGGGCTGCCGGTGGTACTGGTGCCCAGTCCCAACGTGGCCGAGGACCATCAGACGAAAAACGCTATGGCGCTGGTGAGCCGGCAGGCCGCCGTGTATGTCAAGGATGCCGAGGCGCCAGCCACGCTGCTCCAGACAGCCCTAAGCCTGGTGAACAACGCACAGCAACTGGCCACGCTCAGGGAAAACATAAAGAAGATGGCGCTGCCTGACAGCGCCGCCATCATAGCCGAACAGGTGGTCCGACTGGCAACAAAATAAGTGAAACAATCGACAATACAACAACAATGAACAACATCAAAGCAGTTTATTTCATCGGAATAGGCGGCATAGGCATGAGCGCCCTGGCCCGCTATTTTGCCCAAAAGGGGCTGGTGGTGGGCGGATACGACCGCACGCCCTCGTCGCTGACGCGCCAGCTGGAGCACGAGGGTATGCTTATCCACTATGAAGAGAACATCGACATGCTGCCGCACGCCTGTCGCCGCAAGGACGAGACGCTGGTGGTATATACCCCGGCCGTGCCGCCGGAGCACAAGGAGTTGCAGTGGCTGCGTCAGGAGGGCTACCGCATAGAGAAGCGCGCGCAGGTGCTGGGCCGGCTGACGTGTCAGCACCGCGCACTGTGCGTGGCGGGCACCCACGGCAAGACCACCACCTCGGCCATGTGTGCTCACATCATGCACCAGAGCCGTTTCGACTGCAACGCCTTCCTTGGCGGCATAACGAAAAACTACGGCACCAACTACATACTGGCACCCGATAGCGACTATGTGGTGGTGGAGGCCGACGAGTATGACCGCTCGTTCCACTGGCTGCGCCCCTGGGCCACCGTCATCACTGCCACCGACCCCGACCATCTCGACATCTATGGCACCAAGGAGGCCTATCTGGAGAGCTTTGCCCACTACACCGAGCTGATACAGCAGGGTGGGGCACTCGTCATTCATCGCGGACTGGAGATGCGGCCACGGCTGCCAGAATCGGTGCGCTGCTACGACTACAGCCGCGACGGGGGCGACTTCCATGCCGACAACGTGCGTATAGCCGACGGTAACATCACGTTCGACCTGGTGTCGCCTTTTGAGAACGTGCGTAACATCGAGCTGGGCCAGCCCGTGCCCATCAACGTCGAGAACGCCGTGGCCGCCATCGCGCTGGCACAGCTGGCCGGCTGCAACAGTCAGGAGATACGCGTGGCGATGAAGACCTTCAGCGGCGTGGACCGCAGGTTCGATTTCCGCATACGCACCCCCCAGCTGGTGCTGCTCTCCGACTATGCCCACCACCCCAAGGAGATAGAGCAGAGTGCCCGCTCGCTGCGCGAGCTGTATGCCGACCGCCATATCACGGCCATCTTCCAGCCACACCTCTACACCCGCACCCGCGATTTCTACCGCGAGTTTGCCGATGCGCTGTCGGTGCTCGACGAGGTCATACTGACCGACATCTATCCTGCACGCGAACAGCCCATACCGGGCGTGACGTCGCAGCTCATCTACGACTGTCTGGCCCCGGACGTCGAGAAGCAGCTCATCACCCTGGACGACGTGCTGCCCCTGGTGAAGAGCCGCAACTTCGACGTGCTGGTCATACTGGGCGCAGGCAACCTGGACAACCTGATGCCCGACATCGCCAAGGTGCTTTCCGCCAGACTGTAACTGAGGAACTGTGACAATCATTCTTTTTTTAGACAAGTTTTAGACAATTTTTAAACAACGAATTAAAACGAATTTCACGAATTATACGAATTAAGGTTAATGGCACGAATTAAAACGAATTACACGAAATAAAAAAATATACGATATGAACTGGAAGAAGACAGCACTGATAGCCTTCGACGCGGTTTTGGCCGGCTATGTGGTCTTGGCAGTCACGGCGTTCAACAAGCCTGACACGGCCAGTCTGACCTGCACGCAGGTTGACATCGAGATAGAGCAAGACGAGGTGCCGGGTCTGCTGACGCCTCAGGACGTGAAGCTGCTGTTGCAGCAGCAGTCGCAGTACCCGCTGATGAAGCCTCTCGACAGCATAAAGACGAGACGCATAGCCGAGACCCTTGAGGCCAACGACTTGGTGGAAGAGGCCGTGGTCTATAAGACCATTGCCGGCCATGTGGCCATCAGGCTGCGCCAGCGCATGCCCGTCATGCGCGTCATGCCCGACGGACAGGCCGACTACTTCCTCGACCAGCACGGCGACCCCATGCCCGCCCGACTCTATACGGCCAATCTGCCCGTGGCCACAGGACACATCAGCCGTCAGTATGCCAAGCAGCACCTCAGCCAGATAGGTGTGCTGCTGGCCGCAGACCGCTTCTGGCAGAACCAGGTGGAACAACTGAACGTGCTGCCCGATGGAACGCTGGAGATGGTGCCGCGCGTGGGCAGGCATATAGTGGCTCTGGGCAAGCCGGACGACATTGAACACAAGCTCGAACGGCTGAAGAAATTCTACCGCTACGGGCTCGCACAGGCCGGCTGGCACCAGTATAGCAGAATAAGCGTGGAATACAGCAACCAGATAGTGTGCAGAAAATAAGCTTCAAACGACAACGACAAGATAATCCATTGCAGATAGTTTCTCTAAAATATGGCAGCAAAAGATTTCATTGTGGCGATAGAACTGGGCTCATCCAAGGTGGTGGGCGTCGCCGGACGTAAGAACATGGACGGAAGCATCAGCGTGCTTGCCGTGGCCAAAGAGCCGTCGAGCGCCTTCATACGCAAGGGCATGGTATATAACATCGACAAGACGGCGCAGTGTCTGCAGAACATCGTGCGGCAGCTGGAACTGAAGCTGCGGCGCAAGGTGACGCAGGTTTATGTGGGCGTGGGCGGACAGAGCATACGCTCGGTGCGCAACAATGTGACACTCGAGCTGCCGCAAGACACCAAGGTGACGCTGGAGATGGTCGATGGCATGGCCGACACCAACCGCGCCATGCGCTATCCCGACATGGCCGTGCAGGACGTGGCCGTGCAGGAGTATCGCGTCGACTCGCAGCTGCAGCTCGACCCCGTGGGCATACAGGCCATGCACCTCGAGGGCAACTACCTGAACATACTGCAGCGCGTGACGTTCTTCAAGAACCTCAACGACTGCTTCAAGACGGCCAACCTGCGCATTGCCGACTTCCTCATCGCTCCGCTGGCCCTGGCCAAGAGCGTGCTGACCGAGACAGAGCGCCGCTCGGGCTGCGCACTGGTTGATATGGGGGCCGAGACAACCACCGTGTCGGTGTTCACCAAGAACATACTGCGCCACCTGGTGGTCATACCCCTTGGAGCTGCCAATATCACCAAGGACATTGCCTCGCTGCAGATTGAGGAAGCCGATGCCGAGAAGATGAAGCTCAACTATGCCTCCGCATATACCGAGAGCGCCGAGCTGGAGGGCGACGCACAATATAAGATTGACGGCGACCGCGCCGTGTCGCGCCGCACCTTCGTCGAGATAGTCGAGGGCCGAGTGGAGGAGATAGTGCGCAACGTGTGGTATCATGTGCCGGCAGAGCTGAAAGACAAGCTGCTGGCCGGCGTGGTGCTGACAGGCGGCGGCGCTAACCTGAAGAACATCGAGCGGGCTTTCCGCCAGCACGCCGGCGTCAACAAGATACGCATAGCACGCACGCTGACGCAGGCCGTGAGCGCACCGGCCGACCTGCTGCAGAAGCAAGATGCCGGCATGTGCACCGTGCTCTCGCTTGTGGCGCTGGGCAGCGAAAACTGCGCCGGAGCCGAGCTCGACACCAATGGCAACCTCTTTGCCTCAGAAGGCGAACAGCAGAACGACACCGGCGACCGCACACCACGCAAGGCCGGAGAGAAGCCCGAGGGCGTGGTGCTGACCCTGGAAGAGCAGCAGGCCGCCGAGGAGAAGAAGAAGCAAGAGGAAGCCGCTGCCAAGCTGGCACGCGAGCAGCAGGAACGTGAGCAGGAGCTGGCGGCCGCAGCCGAGCGACGCAGGAACAGACCCTTCAACAAGCTGCTGCGTGGCCTGAAGAATTTTGGAAAGACACTCGTCGATGCCGATGAAGGGGAAGGATAATTGATAGTTGGGAATTGATAACTGGAAATTGAAAACTGACAATAAGATAGCTTAGAATTGATTACTGATAAACGATGTAGAAAGGACACAGATTATGGCAGAGAACATGAATTTTGACACGAACGAGATACTCGCCTTTGGCGAGCCCGACAGGGTGCACAGCATTATAAAGGTGATAGGCGTGGGCGGCGGCGGTGGCAATGCCGTCAACCACATGTACCGCGAGGGCATACACGACGTGACCTTTGTGGTGTGCAACACAGACAACCAGGCACTCAACGACTCGCCCGTGCCCGTGCACCTGCAGCTGGGCAAGGAGGGCCTCGGGGCTGGCAACCGTCCCGAGAAGGCTCGGCAGGCTGCCGAGGAGAGTATCGACGACATACGGAAGATGCTGGACGACGGGACGCGCATGGCCTTCATCACGGCCGGCATGGGCGGCGGCACCGGCACCGGTGCGGCACCCGTCATAGCACGCGTGTCGAAAGAGATGGGCATATTGACCGTGGGCATCGTCACCATTCCCTTCCGCTTCGAGGGCCCGCGCAAGATAGACCAGGCCCTCGACGGCGTGGAGGAAATGGCCAAGCATGTCGATGCCCTGCTGGTCATCAACAACGAGCGTCTGCGAAAGATATATCCGAACCTGCCCTTCCTCGAAGCTTTCGGCAAGGCCGACGACACGCTGACCGTGGCCGCTAAGTCGATAGCTGAGATCATCACCGTGCACGGAATAATAAACCTCGACTTCAACGATGTCAAGACCGTGCTGGAGAATGGCGGCGTGGCCATCATGTCAACGGGCTTCGGCGAGGGCGAGGAGCGCGTGAAGAAAGCCATCGACGATGCCCTGAACTCGCCTCTGCTGAACGATAACGACATCTTCAACTCGAAGAAGATACTGTTCAACATCTCGTTCGCCGACCAGAAGGACGACAAGGAGCACTTTATGATGGACGAGATCAACTATGTGCACGAGTTCCTCAACAAGTTTGGCGACTACGAGATAAAATGGGGCGTGGCCGTTGACCCCGAGCTGGGCAAGCGTGTCAAGGTGACCATACTGGCCACGGGCTTCGGCATTACCAACGTGGACGGCATGACCGAACGCGCTGCCATACACACCCGAGAGGATGTGAACCGCATAAACAAGCAGCAGCAGGAGGCTGCCGAGAAAGCCACGCGCCGCGGACGCTACTATGGCGAGGACGTGGCCGACAACCTCTACCGCCGCCGGCCCAACATCTACATCTTCCGCACTGAGGACCTTGACAACGACAACATCATTGCCACCGTGGAGCAGACACCCACATACAACCGCTCGCGCGAGGTGCTCGACGGCATCAACGCCCAGAGCACCGAGACCGAGGCCATGACGCAGACGCAGGCCGCCGAGACATCAGAGCCGGTACAGGGTGTCATCAGCTTCGTCTGACGTGGCGGCGCTCCGTGCATGAGACCTCACGTGCACGGAGCAGACAATGACATACCATAAAACAGCTTTGAACGGTGAGCATCACGATGAAAGACATAGCACACCAGTTGGGTGTGTCGGTGGCCACGGTGAGCCGCGCGCTGCACGGGTCGCCAGAGATCTCGGCCGAGCGCCGCAAGCAGATTGTTGACTATGCCCGCCGCCTGAACTTCCTGCCCAACGCCATGGCGCAGCAGCTCAGGCTGAGCGGCCGCCGGCCGTCGAAGATAGTGGGTGTCATCGTGCCAGAGCTGGCCCACTATTATTTCAGCACCGTGCTGAAGGGCATCGACGAGGTATGTGCCAGCCGTGGCTATGCGGTGATGATAGCCGAGAGCGGCGAGGACCACGAGCGCGAGGTGGAGGCCTGCCGACGCTTCCGCGAACACCGCGTCTGCGGCGTCATCGTGTCGATGGCAAAAAACTCGCGCGGCGTCGACCACTTCCAGGAGTTCATCGACGACGGCATCCCGCTGGTGTTCTACGACCGTATATGCACGGCGATAGACACGTCGCGTGTCACGGTCGACGACTATCGCGGTGCCTTTCATGCCGTGGACTACCTGATACGCACCGGCTGCCGCAGGATAGTGCTCTATACATCGCCAATGAACCTTGAGATCTCGAAGAACCGCTTCAACGGCTACAAGGACGCGCTGCTGCAGGCCGGGCTGACCTTCGACGAGCGACGCGTGCTGCTGTGCGACCAGCGACAGCAGGCCGAGCAGCTCACACCGCATGTGATGGCGGGGGCCGACCGGCCCGATGCCTTCTTCTGCACCAACGACGAGACGGCCATAGGCACGCTCTACACGCTGAAACGCCTGGGACTGCGCGTGCCCGACGACGTGTCGCTGTGTGGCTTCACCAATGGCGAGGGTGCCATCTCGTGCGACCCCATGCTGACCACGGTGGAGCAGCGTGGCAAGGAGCTGGGCCGCCAGGCAGCCGAGATACTGCTGCAGAAGGCAGAGGGGCAGCTCGCTGCCGAAGCCGTCGAGCGCCGGATAGTAAAGACACGCCTCGTGGTGCGTGGCACCACGAGGCCGCTGGCCGGGTAGGGCGGGGCCGGCTATTTGGTCAGCATGCTCTCCAGCTCTTCGGCAGACAGACGCAAGTGAAGCTCGCCGCGGTGGGCCACGGTGATGCCGCCCGTCTCCTCGCTTACCACCACTATGAGGGCGTCGCTCTCCTGGCTCATGCCCAAGGCGGCGCGGTGGCGCAGGCCCAGCTCCTTGGGAATGTCGAGGTTGTGACTAACCGGCAGTATGCACCCTGCGGCGCGTATGCGACGTTTGGAGATAATCATGGCACCGTCGTGCAGCGGCGAGTTCTTGAAGAAGATGTTTTCTATCAGACGCTGGCTGATCTGCGCGTCTATCACCTCGCCCGTGTTGACGATGTTTTCCAGCGACACGGCGCGCTCTATCACAATCAGTGCACCCACCTTCTGCTTGCCCATTTGCATGGCGGCCATCACTATGGGCATGACGATGCGCTTCTGCTGCTGTTGCTCCTGCGAGATGTGCTGCTGCGAGCTGAAGAACTGTTTCAGCAGTCGCATGCGCCGGTGCGCTCCCAGATTGTACAGGAATTTGCGTATGTCGTCCTGAAACAAGACTATCAGCGCTATCACGCCCACGCTGACCAGCTTGTCCATGATGGCACCGAGCAGACGCATCTCCAAGACCACGCTCACCAGTATCCAGCTGAGCAGGAACACCATGATGCCGATGAAGATGTTCAGCGAGCGGCTCTCGCGCATCAGGCGATAGACGTAGTAGAGCAGCAGACCCACAAGGAGTATGTCGACTGCGTCTTTCAGTGAGAATTGTAGGAACATCGGACGTTCTTCTGCTTGGTATTGTTAATACTTGAACTTTTTTTCAACAACGAATTAAGACGAATTCCACGAATTGTAACTAATTTCAAGTTTTTTAGTTTCTGAGTTTTTGAGTTTTTGAGTTTCTGAGTTTCTGCTTAATTCGCAGCGCTTGTGTTCATTTGTATAATTCGTGAAATTAGTCTTCATTCGTTGTTCTTAAGAGGTTTTAGAGGGTGGAAAACTTGAGTTATATTTTTCCCAATTTGTGAATTACATTTCTCCCAATTTGTGGATTATATTTCTCTCAATTTGTGAATTATATTTCTCCCAATTTGTGGTTTTATATTTCTCTCAATTTGTGGATTACATTTCTCCCAATTTATGGATTATATTTCTCTCAATTTGTAAATTATATTTCTCCCAATTAATGGTTTTATATTTCTCCCAATTTGTGTATTATATTTCTCTCAATTTGTGAATTATATTTCTCCCAATTAGTGGTTTTATATTTCTCTCAATTCGTTGTTCTTAAAATACACGGCGTGGTTTTGAGAATCGTGTCTGTGAACGTCGAACCAGAATGGAATGATACTGTTTAGAGCAAGTATTCTCGCAACCCTCATGTCGTGGTCCAGGTACAAAACAGGCCCCGCTCAGGTACAAAACATGCCTCTTTGCGGTACAAAACAGGCCCCGTCAGAGTTTTCGGCTACAAGCGAAAGACCTTTCGCTTGTAGCCGAAAGACCTTTCGCCTGTAGCCGAAAGGCCTTTTGCCTGTAGCCAAAAACCTGAGCAGTTATTTATGGTGGTAAAACGAATAAATGCAGGCCAGCCCCATACGAACATAACAATACGCCGACATGCGCAGCAAAAAGGCAGAAAATAATTTGGCGGTCAGAAAAAAATAATAATTTTGCAGCCGTTAATCCTTGACACGTCAGAAAAACCAAAACACATTAATATTATTATGTCAGAAATTATCGGACACATCTCGCAGATTATTGGCCCAGTGATTGATGTCTATTTTGACACCGAGGGCAAGGATGCCGAGAAAGTGTTGCCTAAGATTTACGAGGCGCTCCAGATACAGCGTCCCGACGGTACGCCTCTGATAGTGGAGGTGCAACTGGTGCCCACCTTCGTGCGCGTGGAGCGCAGCGACACGGTCTATGCCATCAACCTGGGCGAACAGCGCGGCCAGCATCCCGAGGGAAGCGTCTTCGAGCGCGACTACCGCGTGGTGAGGCCCTTCGAGGCGTACACCACGCACGGTGCCGCAGCCGCCGCACCTGCCTTCATCGCCATCGGCGATCTGGCTGGCGGCGACACAGGCATAGAGGGCTTGCAGGCTCCGCCCGACGAGGTGAAGGTCTATTCGTCCTCCGGCGTGCTGCTGCGTCAGGGTCGGCGCGACGATGTGCTGCCCAGACTGCCCTCCGGCGTCTATGTCGTGGGCGGTAGGAAGCAGACAATCAGGTAAGGCAACATACCGTTAGATAAAAAAAGACGTGGAAACCAGGCATAGTGCCCGCAGGTTTCCACGTCTTTTTTTGCATTATTCGTGCAACACCGCTGTCATGGGAAGGTGCTTCACCGTTTGATGAAGAGTTTCTTTCCACCAGAGATATAGATGCCGCGGTGCAGAGAGCCGTCTGTAGAGACACGCCGCCCGGTCAGATCATAGAGGGCCGTGCCCTCTCCTCCCCTTGGGGAGGCCGGGAGGGGAACGATGCCGGTCTGTGTGACGGTGTACGAGTACTGGCCCTCCACATAATAGCCATGGTTGACAAACTGCAGGTCTTGCGTCTGCGGCTGTCCCGTGGGCACGAAGATGAGGCCGGTGGGCAGCTGCTGGTACTGGCCGCCGTAGGTCCACTTCAGTATGCGGCGCTGGCCGTCGGCCGTCTTGCCCATGAGCGTCATGGAGGGCTTGCCGTCCCACGAGCCGCCGGTGAAGTTCTCCGTGTTGTTCCACACCCAGACGGTGGCACCGCGATGCTCCGTCTCAAGGAAGACTGACAGCTCCTGCTCGTCGTCGAGCGCAGGCGTATAGACGTCGAGGCTGTCCAATGTGGGCGGTGTGGGCGTGGCATCGCCGTTGTTCTCAGAGTCCTCCTCCTCGGTGCCGTCCCAGTGCGGAGTGACGGCAGCGGCGGGCGCAGTGTCGTAGAGATAGACGCCGTCGTCGCCTATCTTGCCCGGAGCGGGCGTCTTCTCGGTGCTGAGTACATAGACACGCATGTTACCCTTGCCCTGACAGTCGGCCCGCAGTGTGCCGTTGGTCACGCTGACGGTGCGTCCCGTCACACAGTCGGTGTAGTCGCCGTTCAGTATGCCGGTGAAGGTGGCCGAGCCGTTGATGGTGACCAGACAGTAGCTGTCGGTCTGGTCGTCGGTGTAGCGCCGCTTGAAGGCGCAGCTGCCCTGACAGCCCTCGGTGCTGTACTGACCGCGGCGCAGGGCCGGCACGGCAGCGCGTATCAGGTTGAGTCTGCGCACATGCTGTGCCAGCGGGTGCTGCAGCGTCTCACTCATGTTGCCCGTTGCGGCGGTGTATCGGCCGAAGTCGGTCACACTGACGTCGCCTTTTATATATCCGCCGTAGTAGGCACGCCCCGTGTTGCGCAGGGCCTCGGCAGTGCCGCGGTCTATCTCCTTGCCCTTGCGGAACTCTATCTCGCTGCCATAGTAGAGACACGGTATGCCGCGGAAGGTGAACATCAGACACAGGTTCTCTGCCCAGGTACTCTGCGGCTGTGCGAAACGCTGGCTCTCAGGCGCGCCGTTGGGTGCATAGTCGTGCGAATCGACGTAGGTCACGTTCATCGTGGCATCGTTGTAGTAGCGGTCGCCCTCGCGTATGCCCCATGCCGACTGCAGGTCGCGGAAGCTGTGGTGCATGGGGAAGTCGATGACGCTGAGTCCCGAGAACTGCGAGTGGTCGGGCGCGTGGTAGAGGTTGCCCTGCAACAGAGCGTTGTCCGACGTGGGCTGCCGGCTCTCCGAGCCCTCGCGGTTGTCCTCATACTGCTGCTCGCAGCTCTGCTGGTTCACATGTTCAAACTGCGTACTCTCGTTGGCAGGCACTACTATGTTGTCCCACGATGTCGGGTCGTAGTCCCACGCATAGTCTTTCTGTTCCTTCCACGTATAGAACGGACACGACAGGGCGGGCTGACCACGGTACCACCAGTGGGTGTAGCGCGAGCATATCTCTGCAAACATAAAGAACGGCGTGCCGCCGCGCTGCCCTGCCGCAGCCTCGGCTGCCTGGTGTAGCTGCGGCAGGAAGTTGTTGTTAAAGGTGAGGCGGGCGATGTGTCCGCCTGTGTCAATGCGGAAGCCGTCGGCTCCCATGTTGATGAAGCTGCTGTAGCAATCGACGAGATACTGGCCGACGCGCGGGTTCTCCGTGTTCAGATCGACGCAGTCGCCAGCTATCTGCGCCCACCAGCGCGTCTCGTTGTCCCAGTTGAAATTGCCGAAGTGGTGCCACAGGTTGTGCACGTCGTTGTGCGTGTTGTTGTGGTGATCCTTCATCTGCACCAGCCGTGCGTCATACTGCTCGCCCGAGCTGAGGTCGCTGTAGTTGTCGGGCAGCCGTCCGCCGTCCTTGACGGTCAGCGGCACCATGCACTCGTCCAAGAGGCACTGCGGCTTCTGCCAGTCGCGGCGGAACAGCTGGCACAGGTTGGTCTCGCCGAAGTTGCCCGTGTGGTTCAGCACTATGTCGATGACTATCTTCATGCCCCGCTGGTGAACGGCATCGATGAGCGTCTGCAGCGTCACGTCATCACTCTCAAGACGATGGTCTACGCGCGAGAAGTCGGAGGCGTGGTAGCCGTGGTAGTCATAGCCCGAGGCGTTCTCCACCACAGGCGTGATCCAGATGGCTGTGAAGCCCAGCGCCTTGATGTAGTCCAGCTTCTCTATCAGTCCCTTGAAATCGCCGCGCCAGGCTGGGTCGCCCGCGTTCTTGTCGCGGTTGTCCCAGCACTGCGTGTTGTTCTGCGGGTCGCCGTCGTAGAAGCGCGTAGGCAAAAGGAAATAGATGGTCTCGTCGCGAAAGTCGGCACGTCCGCCACGGAATGTCTGAGCCTGCGCTGTTGCAGCCAGCGCGGCCGTCAGTCCCATTGCAGCAAGTAATGACGTAAAGCGTTGCATGTCTGTTGGTTTTTCTACCTGAAATATGGTCGTTATAGTATGTACTCCCTTCCGTTATTTCGCTGCAAAGGTAGCGCTTTTCCGGCAAACGTGCAATAATATTTATACCTCACCGGACAAATCATGTCATGCCGTTCCGTCACAGTGCAATCTTCATTGCCACTTGGCGGCCGTCCTTCCGTGTCCTGAGCAGATATATGCCGTGGCGGGGCACGCGGAACAGCAGGCCGATGCCTGTATGCTCTGGCCTCACCTGCCGCCCCTGCAGGTCGCAGAGATGTGCGGGGGCGGGGCAGCGAAGGGTCAGCTGCCCGATGCTGATGCCGCCCTTTCCAACAGGGGTCTCGACGGCCTCGATGTCCGACGGGCCGTAGATGAAATCCAGTATGTCCTGTGAAATGTAGTCATTGGTATGTATGGTGTCACTTTCAATTCCGCCGTAGGCATTGCCTACGCGGATGTAATAAATGAATCCCCATTCCCAGATTTCGTCCACGTCTGCACCTGACACTTTTATGGTGTCACCATGGAAACATTTTTCTGGTATATGAAATACCGGTGTAATAATAAGGGATGGGATGTCGCCACCATATTGCCAATCATCCGACCGTATAAGAGTGGCTCCTGTGAAATTTCCAGAGACTACTGTAATGCAAAAATTATTGTTTGTGTCGAAATCGCAATTATCGTAATCGAAATCACCGAGAAACTGTACACTCGTAATCACTGGTTTGACAGGCAACTGAGTGGATGTCGATTGTGCTGTCGCTTGAAGGTAGGCGATAAGCAATAAAGAGATCATAATGTCCTTCATTTGGTAGCCCCTTCTATATCTTGATTATCTTTGTAACACATTTACCGTCCCTGATGGCCTTCAGTAGATAGATGCCTAAGGCATAGCCACCCTGTTTCAAATCGTATACATTTTGGACGTGGCCAAGATGCTTTCCGTCGACAGTAAACACGTCGTATCCCTCCTCGACAATACTGCCCGTGGGGCTGTCGATTGAGGTGAACGCCCTACTCTGCGTGGGCCCTTCGAACACCGTGATTGTGGAATAGGCGTTGCCGTATGCGTTGCGCACGGTCACGTTCAGCCAAGCGGATTCAAGGCTATAAATGTCCTCGAAGGTATAAGTTGTATAATACGGCACGTCGGAATAATACCAACTGAGGTAAGGGTTGCTTTCTTCCTCCAGTTCCAAGTAGGCATAGTGGCTGCCGGCATAGCGTACACCGACGGTCACGTTCTTGTATCGTCCATCGATGTTACTCCTTGTAATAGCCAGGATGTTTGTGCTGAGAATGACTGGCTTCAACTCAAGGGTGGCCCAATACTCGGCATTGACCGAGTCTCCTGCTACGGTTCCGGTGAAGCGTACCAGGCACTTCACGTCTCCCTCCACCGTGCGGGCATACTGTTGTTCATTGCTCAAGGCGGGGAGCGTGAAAGTGGCAGAAGTGCCTGTCAATGTCTGTTCCGAGCCGTTTGCCAACGGCAATGTGGCCTCCCAATGCCAGTTGCTGACCGTACCCGTGTTGGAGGTGACAGAAAATGTATGGCTGGTGTAGGCAGACATGATGCCCGTACTGTCCACGCCACTGCAAGCAATCGTCACGTCTGGCTCGTCCAACTCCATGTCCCATCCGATGGCATTCAACACCTGCCTTGTCACATTGTCAACCGTCAGCGTCTTGTTGCTGCTGTCAGTAAAGGACATCAGCGAACCGCTGTCGTAGAAATATCGCAGAGACGTATTCTGGTCGAAAGGCGTGGGAGCATACAGTTTATAAGCGTTATCTGTTATGTAAAGGTAGCCACAGGACGGTTCTGCATAGTTTTGCAATGAATCTTCTTGTACGTCTTTCATCCATGTGCTACTGGAAGAATACACTTGGTTGTCGAAATCGCTTTTACACCCAGTACTACCGAATCTCACATTGCCTTTTTTGTATTTCAATGACGAGGAGAAACCTAATGCGTGCCCTATCGCCTGCATGAAGGCGTATGTCAAATTCTTCCCTTCACATTCACCGATTCCCATGTTCCAGACTACCCAACTGTTGATTGTGATATCCGCATCATGTAGAGGATATCCGCTAGCGAGTGGTGCCTCATGGTTTAACCTTATCTGGGAATGTTTCAGGGACATTGGGCAACAATATCCTTCAGATGGATCAGAATAGTATAATATGTTAGTAATCATGTCCACATTGCCAAGATTGCTATAGTACACATGCAGTTTCAGCGTGTCACACGGCAAATACCGCTCCCAGTACCCTGCTGCCACCAAAATGCTCTGCCTCCATTCTTCCGACATACCGGCCTGCAGGTTCAGGTCAACTACCCCACCTTTTCGGCTTGATGTCTGCAGCGCCTTGATGTTATGGGGCGGTATGGAGAAATTGTAGCTGGTGCCATACACGCTCTCTATTGTAAGTGTGTCTACTGTCTGGGCTTGTGCGGACAAGGTCATTGTTGTCGCAAATGT
>JAILBT010000119.1 GCA_024680755.1 Prevotella sp.
CACAGCCATCTGCACCTGCTTGGCGCAGTCGCCGCGCGAGATGACAAAGCGGCGCTCGAGTGCCACGAGGGCGTCGGTGTCGTCGTCGGGCCTCACATGCACCTTGAGCACCCCGGCCTCTTCGCCGCGGAAGAGCGCCAGGATACGGTGCGACGGCGCCTTGGCGATGGGCTCTTTCCAGTCTATCCAGCTCTCGAACTTGCCCACACGCTCGTCGTCTGCGTCCACGCCGCGTGCCAGCGTCGACGAGAGCATAGCCTTGCGGCGGAAGACGTTACGCACGGCGTTGCGTGCCGCGGCATCCTCGCTGACGCGCTCGGCGATGATGTCGCGTGCGCCTGCCAGCGCCTCCTCGTCGTCGGTGGGTAGCGGCCCCGCCTGATTCCTCATAATAGCGTCGGCGACAGGCTCGTAGCCCTTCTCGATGGCTATCGTGGCGCGCGTGCGGCGCTTGGGACGGTAGGGCAGGTAGAGGTCCTCGAGGTCGGTCAGGGTCTCGGCGGCCATGATCTGCCGGCGCAACTCGTCGGTCATTTTACCCTGCTCCTCGATGGAGGCCAACACGGCCTCACGGCGCTTGTCGAGTTCTTTGAGGCGCAGCAGCAGGTCGCGGATGGCGGCGATCTGCACCTCGTTGAGCGACCCCGTCACCTCTTTACGGTAGCGCGCAATGAAAGGCACCGTGGCCCCCTGCTCAAGGAGTTCAATCGTCTTCTCGACCTGACGCTGATTGAGATTCAATGCATTGGCGATATAAGTAGCGTAATTACTCACTTGTAGTTAAATTATTTATAGGTATTTTATAATCCTCTGTTTACGCTGCAAAGTTACACAAAAAAAGGCGATGTTTAAAAAAAAGTTATTTCCATATCGAAAAATATGTGTATTTTTGCATTTTGAAAAAAATAAAAAACAACAAATATCCTATTCATTATGAAGAAATCTTTATTCTTTGTTGCGACCATGCTGCTTAGCGGCATTGCCGCCATGGCACAGACTCCGACCATCGTGTCGACGCAGGTCGAGAAACGCAATGTCATCATTGAGGAATTCACCGGAGCCAATTGCCAGTATTGTCCTGATGGTCACCGCATCGTGAACGAGATCTGCGAGCAGTATGCCGGTCACGCCTGGGCCATCAACATCCACCAGGGCAGCTTTGCCACGGGCTCGGGCTACACCACCACCTATGGAAACACTATTGCCTCCCTGTGGAGTGTCACCGGCTGGCCCAGCGGCACTGTGAACCGCATCTCCCTGCAGAGCCGTGGAGCCTGGGCTGCCAAGGCAGCCGACGTCCGCAGCGAGGATTCGCCTGTGAATGTAGCCGCCGTGGGACACATCGACGAGGCCACCCGCACCGTCAGCCTCCACATCGAGGCATACTACACCAGCAATGCCGCTGAGACCACCAACCTGCTGAATGTCGCCGTGCTGCAGAACAACGTCATCGGCCGGCAGTCTGGCTCCGGCTACAACCCCGACTATGTGGAGCCCGATGGTTCCTACCGTCACATGCACATGTTCCGCACCCTGCTCACCGGCCAGTGGGGAGTCGAGATTCCCGCCACCCAGGGCAGCTTCATCGACACCACCATCACCTATGTCGTGCCCGAGGCTATTGACGGTCTCGCCATCAGCGACCTGAACGACCTGGAGTTCGTGATCTTCGTCACCCGTCCCACCCACAAGAACATTCTCTCCGGCGCCAAGGCCACCATCATCACCGACGCCCCTGTCATCTCCAACTTCAAGTATGACCGCGACGAGTGCAGCCTCACCTTCCAGCCCTACGTCACCATCAACAACACCACCGAGAGCAACTTCACTAGCTTCACCTTCTTGTATAACGACGAGGCTTACACCGTCAACAAGACCATCAACAGCCTCCAGACCGACACCATCCACATGCCCCCCTACATCGTCAACGTCAGCGGTGAAGCCGACCAGAACTGCGTCGACACCATGACCGTGCAACTCAACAGCTGCGACGACGAGAACAGCAACACCGTCTACAGCAACGCCGCTGCCAAGAAACTCATCCTCGCCGACTTCCACATCTACACCGTGGCAGGTCCTTTCGATGCCCGCGTGGGCATCGACGCCTACGGCTCGGAGGCCAGCGTCTCGCTGCTCAACCAGAGCAACTGTCAGACCGTCTGGACTGAAGGCCCTTGGACCGATTATCCTGGCTTTAACATAAACAATGTCCAATACATTTCCCAGCTTCCCAACGCACGCTACATCACCATCAAATTCGACCCCTCACAGTCCGGTCTCTACATTTTCCGCCTTAACGACAGCTACGGTGACGGCTGGACCATAACCAACAACAGCGTCGTCTCCGGCCTCTGGGTGAGCAACGCCGGCGGCGAGTTCCTGGCTTTCCCGCAAGGCTACAGCAACGGTGAATCGTTCAGCACCAAGGACTTCTACCTGAACGTCACTTCCACCGGCGACGGTAGCCATGTGGGTATCGACAACGTGGCCGAGACGGTCAGCGTCAGCACCTACCCCAACCCCGCCAGCGCCATGGCCACCATCAGCGCCAGCAGCACCATCCACAGCCTCGAGGTGGTCAACACCCTCGGCCAGGTGGTCTATAGCAACCAGCGCATCAATGCCGACCGCTACGAGCTCAATGTCAGCGACCTCTGCAGCGGCATCTACTTCGTCACCGTCGCCACCGACAAGGGCACGGCTACCGAGCGCCTCAGCGTTGTGAAGTAAATATATAATATTGATAAAAAA
>JAILBT010000068.1 GCA_024680755.1 Prevotella sp.
GTCTAATTGTCTCTCTGTCCAATTGTCTCTCTGTCTAATTGTCTAATTGTCTCTCTGTCTAATTGTCTAATTGTCTCTCTGTCTAATTGTCTAATTGTCTCTCTGTCTAATTGTCTCTCTGT
Organism: Prevotella sp.; assembly: GCA_024680755.1. Classification (GTDB taxonomy): domain Bacteria; phylum Bacteroidota; class Bacteroidia; order Bacteroidales; family Bacteroidaceae; genus Prevotella. Next base: position 123 of record JAILBT010000068.1, read on the forward strand.
CTAATTGTCTAATGTGTAATTCGTGAAATTAGTCTTAATTCGTTGTTCTTAAAAGGTTTTAGAGGGTGGGATACTTGAGTTATTAATGTACGCGAGCGGGCGGCGGCAACCCTGAGAAGAGTAGCCGCCGCCCGCTCGCGTTGTGCATGTCGGGCTGCCCAGGGCCTATATCCCCAGCCCGTCGAGAAACTCGCCGTCTTGCGTCTTGCCCTGCACGATGCGCGTGTGGGGCGGCACGCCGTGGGTCAGCCACACGTTGCCGCCGATGACCGAGTGGTGGCCAATGGTGATGCGGCCCAGTATGGAGGCGTTGCTATAGACGGTCACATAGTCCTCGAGCACGGGGTGGCGCGGTACGTCGAGCATGTTGCCGTCAGCATCGTAGCGGAAGCTCTTGGCACCGAGCGTCACGCCCTGGTAGAGAGCCACATGGTGGCCGATGACTGCCGTCTGGCCGATGACCACGCCCGTGCCGTGGTCGATGCTGAAATACTCGCCTATCTGCGCCCCCGGGTGAATGTCGATGCCTGTCAGCGAGTGGGCCTGCTCGGTGATGATACGCGGCAGCACCGGCACCTCCATCTGCCACAGCAGGTGGGCCGTGCGATAGTGTATCATCGTGTTTATCACGGGATAGCAGAACACCACCTCGCCATAGTTGCTGGCGGCGGGGTCGCCGTGGTACATGGCTTCGATGTCTGTCAGCAGCAGGCGCTTCAGCTCGGGCATACCGGCAATGAAGCGCAGGGCCACGTCGTCGGCCTCGCGCCGCGCCTCCTGCTCGTCCATGCACTGGCAGAACTGGTAGCCGCGGGCCACCTGCACGCGCAGCAGCGAGTAGAGCTCTTCCACACACTCGCCTATGTAGTAGGCGCGCAGCTCCTGGCGCGGCTGGCGGCGGTAGAAGAAGTCGCTGAACAGCGCCTGGCGCACCAGCTCGACAATGCGCCGGATGCTATCCACCGACGGCAGCGGTGCCTGCCCCGCGGGCAGCATGCGGTCCTCGTCGGCCGTGTGGAACGACAGCTGGCCTACGGCCTGGTGAAGTGTCTCGTTGATGTCCATAGTGATTGGTGTGTGTGTGTTCTGAAATAACGTTTGGTCGGGGGTATAATTTGTCGGGGTGCAACCAGACGGGCCGGCCGGCGCTGTGCGGGCTGGTCTCCCACGCTGGCCCGTCAGAGTATCTGCGACAGCTCTTTCAGGTTCTCCACCTGCTTGAGCTGCTTCATCACCTGGGCCACGTCGGCCCTGTCGTGCACGCGCAGCTCTATGCGGCCGTCGAACACGCCGTCTTCGCTGGTGAACTCCAGCCGGTGAATGTTGACGCCCATCTGCGACGAGATGACGCTTGTCACCTCGTTGACAAGCCCCATGCGGTCAATGCCGCCCAGACGTATGGTGGCGTCGAAGAAGAGTGTGCGCTGCATGTCCCACTTGGCATCCAGTATGCGGTTGCCGTGGGCAGCCTTCAGGCGCATGGCCACGGGGCAGTCGCGCCGGTGTATCTCTATCTGGTTGCGGGCGTCGATATATCCCAGGGCGTCGTCGCCGGGTATGGGGTGGCAGCAGTGCATGAACTTATACTGCCCTATATTGGCGTCGGTGATATAGACCGGCTTCTTGCGGTTCAGCTTGTCGCTCACGACCAGCAGCTGCTGCTCTTCGGTCTCGTCTTTCTTGCTCTTGATGAAAGGCACATACTTGCGCCAGCCCTGTCCGGTGCTCTTCTTCTTCAGCCGGCCGCTGATGGCGTCGGCATCCTCCTGGCCCAGCAGCACCGTCTTGCGGGCAATGGCCTCGTAGAGCATCTCGCGCTTCGGCATGTCGTGCAGGTTGCACACCACGTCGGCCATGTCTGGCGTATAGCTCATGCCCTGCTGCGCGACGAAGGCCTTGAGCATCTTCTCGCCCTGTGCCTGCTGCTCGCGGCTGTAGCGGCGCAGCAGCGCCTGTATCTTGCCCTTGGCCTTGGCCGTCGAGACATAGTTGATCCAGTCGGGCTGGGGCTGCTGGCTCTTCGATGTCAGTATCTCCACCTGGTCGCCGCTGTGCAGCTGGTGGCTGAAGGGCACCAGCTTATGGTTGACCTTGGCCCCGATACAGTGGGAGCCGAGGAAGGAGTGGATGGAGAAAGCAAAGTCGAGCGCGGTGCAGCCGGCGGGCATGGTCTTGATCTCGCCCTTGGGCGTGAAGACGAATATCTCTGAGGCGAAGAGGTTCAGCTTGATGGCGTCGAGGAAGTCCATGGCGTCGGGCTGCGGGTCGTCGAGTATCTCCTTGATGGTGTGCAGCCACTCGTTCAGCTCCGACTCGTTCTCCGTTATCTCGCCCTCGCCGGGCTCGGCGTCGCCGTTCTCGGCATCGGCCGTCGTCTGCTCCTTATATTTCCAGTGGGCGGCAAAGCCCTGCTCGGCTATCTCGTCCATGCGGTCGGAGCGTATCTGCACCTCTATCCACTGTCCGCTCTTCGACATCAGCGTCACATGCAGCGCCTGATAGCCGTTGGCTTTCGGGTGGTTCAGCCAGTCGCGCAGGCGGTCGGGGTGGCTCTTGTATATCTTCGATATGGCCACATAGATGTTGAAGCACTCGTTGACCTCCTCGTCGCGCTTCTTGGGTGTGAACACGATGCGCGCCGCCAGTATGTCATATACCTCCTCGAAGGTCACCTGCTTGCGCTGCATCTTGCTCCAGATGCTGTAGGGCGACTTCACGCGCTCCTTGATATGATAGTCGATGCCCATCTGGTCCAGGGCCTCCTCGATGGGCTTGGTAAACTGGTCGAACAGCTCATGGCGCTTGGCCTGCGTAGCCTCCAGCTTCTTCACGATGGCCTCATACTCCTCGGGGTGTTCGAAGCGGAAGCTGAGGTTCTCCAGCTCGCCCTTTATCTTGTACAGGCCGAGGCGGTTGGCCAGCGGAGCATAGATGTACAGCGTCTCGCCGGCTATCTTATACTGCTTGTTGGCGGGCTGCGACTCCAGCGTGCGCATGTTGTGCAGGCGGTCGCATATCTTGATCAGTATGACGCGTATGTCGTCGCTCATCGTCAGCAGCAGCTTCTCGAAGTTCTCGGCCTGGGCCGAGGCCTGCTCGCCGAAGATGCCGCCCGAGATCTTGGTCAGTCCGTCAACGATCTGCGCTATCTTGGCGCCGAACATGTTCTCTATGTCCTCAACGGTGTAGTCGGTGTCTTCCACCACGTCGTGCAGCAGCGCCGCACAGATGCTGGTGCTGCCCAGTCCCACCTCCTTACACGCTATCATGGCCACGGCTATGGGGTGCAGGATATAGGGCTCGCCGGAAAGGCGCTTCACGCCCTTGTGGGCCTGGCGCGCAAAATGGTATGCCTTGGTGATGATATCCACTTTCTTGCGATGCTTGGAACGCATGTATTCGTCAAGCAGCTCCTGAAACGCCTGGTCAACCATCAGGTCGTCTTGTCTTTGTTTCTCGTCGTCTGTCATAGCTGTGATATGTTGGGGAGGTGAAATGGATGGTTGGGAAGGCAGAGGGCTGGGAGATGAGATAACGAAGGGCAGAGAAGCGGACATAAGCATTTATGTTCACTTCTTTTACCTTTCAATTCCTGAATCCTGCAACTTTTCCGCCTTTCATTTTTCCAACCTTAAAAAGAGGCTGCAAAATTACTGTTTTTCTGCCAATCCAGCAAATTTAATTGTTACAAAAAAAGCAATACAATATATTTTTTATGCAGTGCTGTCGATTTCTGCTGGTGCGGGGGCACAGGGCCTGCACCTACGCTGTGCGCGCCGCCGCCGTTCAAGCTGCAAGGTTGCTGGCCTGCCATGCTGGATGCCATCATCCTGCTATGGTACGACCGAGCCCCCCGTTGCGGTACGACGGAGGCCCCGTTGCGGTACGACGGAGGCCCCATTGCGGTACAACGGAGGCCCCTCCCGGGTTTTCGCTTACAAGCGAAAGACCTTTCGCTTACAGGCGAAAAGCCTTTCGCCTGTAAGCAAAAAGCTTTTCGCCTGTAGGCAAAAACCTCACAGCCCGGACGACATGCCTTCCGCACGCGTGGCAAAAGGGCCTTTCGCCTGCACAGGCCGGCAGACAGAACGGCACGTCATCGGCCGCATGGCAAAATCGGTGCAAGATATTTGGCAGTGTCGGCAGAAAAGCGTATCTTTGCCGCCAGATAGACAGAAAAAACAAGAGAATGATATTCTATTTCTCGGCTACAGGCAACACGCGGTGGGCCGCCACGACGCTGGCAAAGGCCCTCGGCGAAGAGGCCATCGACATGGCTGCCGCCCTCTATCCCAAGCGGGGCGAACAGCTGTTGCGCTACGCCCTGAGCCGGGCCGAGACAGTGGGGCTATGCTTCCCCGTTCACGGCTGGCGACCGGCGCCGCTGGCCCGTCACTTCCTCTGCCAGGTGCAGCTGGCCGAGGCCGACGGCAGACCTGCACGCATAGGGGCCGGCGGACACTACTGCTGGGCGCTCTGCACCGCAGGCGACGACATTGGCGAGAGCATGGAGCGACTCGAGACACTGATAGCGCAGAGGGGCTGGCAGACAGACAGCCGCTTCTCGCTGATAATGCCCGAGAGCTATGTGGGGCTGCCTTTCATGAACGTGGACAAACCAGACAAGGAAGAGGAGAAACGCCGGACGGCAGCGCTGACGCTCGCACAACACATCGCACCCGTGCTGAACGCACGCCGCCACGACGTGACCATGACATACAAAGGCCACTGGCCGCGGCTGAACAGCCGGCTGCTGGGGGCCGTCTTTGAACGTCACATCGTGGGCGACAGACCCTTCCGCGTGGACAGCAAACGCTGCACAGCCTGCGGACGCTGCGCCGCCGTCTGTCCCGTGGGCGACATCGACGGCGGACCGGGCCGGCAACCACAATGGCTGCACACTGACCGCTGCATGAGCTGCTTCGCCTGCTACCACCACTGCCCGGCACGCGCCATCGACTACGGCTCGCGCACAAAGGGGAAAGGACAATACCACTATGAATCGATAACTGACAAGGCAACTTAAATCTACAGTCTTATTTTTAGACAACGAACCAGACGATTTTAATTTTATGACAACGAATTGCACAAATTATTTTTTACAACAACGAATTAAAACGAATTATATCTTATAACAACGAATTAAAACAAATTGCACGAATTGTATTTATGACAACGAATTAAAACGAATTGCACACATTATATTTTATAACAACGAATTAAAACGAATAACACGAATTGCACGAATTATAATTTATAACAACGAATTTAAACGAATTACACGAATTGCACGAATTATATTTATGACAACGAATTAAAACGAATTGCACGAATTGTATTTATGACAACGAATTAAAACGAATTGCACGAATTGCACGAATTGTATTTTATGACAACGAATTAAAACGAATTGCACGAATTGCACGAATTATATCTTATGACAACGAATTAAAACGAATTACACGAATTTTAGGAATTATTTTTTGTAGAACAAAACAGAATTGTCTTACTATTAAATTATTTCTCTGTCTAAATGTCTATTTGTCTATTTGTCTAATTGTCTATCTGTCTATTTGTCTAAATGTCTATTTGTCTAAATGTCTATTTGTCTATCTGTCTAAATGTCTATTTGTCTATCTGTCTAAATGTCTATCTGTCTAAATGTCTAAA
>JAILBT010000145.1 GCA_024680755.1 Prevotella sp.
ACAGTCCCCGCTGAGGTACAAAACAGTCCCCGTCAGGGTTTTCGGCTACAAGCAAAAAGCCTTTCGGCTACAAGCAAAAGGCCTTTCGGCTACAAGCAAAAGGCCTTTCGCCTGTAGCCAAAAACCTACGCTGTTTTTTGAGCCATTGTCGGTTCAGCGCTTGTGCAGCTCAGGCCAGCCGTCGGACGTCCATCTGATGTCGCGCACGACGAGCATGGCAGCCCCGTTCATGCTGGTGCTGTAGCCGTGGCTGACGTAGAGGTCCTGGCCGTTGATGTTGTAGGCGGCACAGTGGCCCACGGCCTCATATTCTTGCTTGTCGCCCTCGATCAGTAGCGTGCCTCCGCCGCATGCCATGTCGTTGCCTTGTCGGTCGAGATAGGGCCCTGCCACCGACTTGCTGCGTCCCACGGCTACGCGATAGTTGCTCTTGGCTCCGCGGCAGCAATAGTCCCAGCTGACAAAGAGGTAGTAGTACTGGCCGTGGTGCATTATGAATGGTGCCTCGATGGCGTTTGGACCGGCAAACTTTGATGTCGGGTTCGACTCATAGCGCCGGTCGTCGTGTTTGTCCTGGCTCAGCTCTCCGCCGAAGTCGTAGCGGCGGGCTATGGTGCGTGGCTTTTCGCCCTTGGCCAGGTGCATGGTGGAGTCGAGCCGGCAGAGCTGTATGCCGTCCCAAAACGAGCCCCACGCCATCCAGGGTGTGTCGGTGGCCTCGTCGATGACGAAGCATGGGTCAATGGCGTTCCAGTTGTCGCGCTTGTCGCGTGATGTCACGATGCAGCCCTCGTCGCTCCAGGTGCCGCGGCTCAGCGAGCGCCGGCTGAGCAGCCCGATGGCCGAGCCGTTCTTGCCAAAGGTGGAGCAGCTGTAGGCCAGCCACCACAGTCCGTGCCAGCGGATGATGTCCGGGGCCCATACATGGTCTTTGAAGCCGGGCACAGAGTCGCGCGTCCAGGCGGGTATGACCGTCATGACGGGGTCGGGCTGCACGCTCCATGTGCGCAGGTCGCGCGACGTGAGGTGCATGATGCCCGTGCCTGTGGCAAAGATGTGATAGGTACTGTCGTCGTAGGCCATCACGGGGTCGTGGGCCATGGGTGTAGTGGTCTCGAATGGTGCTCGAGGGGCGCGGCGTCGATGGCCTTGGGCAAGGCTTGCAAGGCACAGGGTGAGCAGCGTCAGAAGGCAGATGGTCTTCTTCATGGTGTCGTCGGTGTTTTGTGTTGTCGGTAGTTCTGTAGGGTGGGGGAGAGAGCCGTTGGTTCCGGCGTCATCGTTGATGTTGTGGGGCAAAGGTAGTGTTTTCGGTCGAAATGGCCAAGTGCCAGGGTGGTTTTTTGCTGCAAAATGGCACAGATGGAAAAAAAACTGCATAAACAGATACGTTGTTTCGTGGAAAATGACTAACTTTGCGGTCTCCTACGGGCAAAGCAGTGAAATAACCATTATCTGTACAGATGAGCCTTGACATCAACCGCAGGGTGATGTCAGGTGCCTTACGTTGACGACGAAACATTTACATATATATATATTAATGTATAGAACAAAGACCAACGGCGAGCTTCGGCTGGCCGATGCCGGCAGCAAGGTGACGCTGGCCGGCTGGGTGCAACGCACCCGCAAGATGGGAGGCATGACCTTTGTCGATTTGCGTGACCGCTACGGTCTGACCCAGTTAGTGTTTGACGAGAGCGACGACGCTCAGCTGACCGCCCAGGCCAACCGTCTGGGCCGCGAGTGGTGTGTACAGGTGATAGGCACGGTGCGCGAGCGCGAGAGCAAGAACGCCAAGCTGCCCACGGGCGACATAGAGGTGGTGGTCAGCCAGCTGAACGTGCTGTCGCCCAGCGATGTGCCCCCGTTCACCATCGAGGACCAGACCGACGGCGGCGACGACCTGCGCATGAAGTATCGCTATCTGGACCTGAGACGCACGTGTGTGAGAAAGAACCTTGAGTTGCGCCACCGCATGACGATCATAATACGCAATTTCCTCGACTCGCACCAGTTCATAGAGGTTGAGACGCCCATACTGATTGGTTCCACACCCGAGGGTGCCCGCGACTTCGTTGTTCCGTCGCGCATGAATCCGGGCCAGTTCTATGCCCTGCCGCAGAGTCCGCAGACGCTCAAGCAGCTGCTCATGGTCAGTGGCTTCGACCGCTATTTCCAGATAGCCAAGTGCTTCCGCGACGAAGACCTGCGAGCCGACCGCCAGCCGGAGTTCACACAGATAGACTGCGAGATGTCGTTTGTCGAGCAGGACGACGTCATAGACCTGTTTGAGGAGATGGCGCGCGTCCTGTTCCGCGAGGTGCGCGGTGTGGAGCTGCCCGCCAAGCTGCAGCAGATGACATGGGACGAGGCCATGCGCCGCTTCGGTTCCGACAAGCCAGACCTGCGCTTCGGCATGGAGTTTGTCGAGCTGATGGACGTGCTGAAGGGCACGGGCACGTTCCCTGTGTTCAACGAGGCGGAGTACATCGGCGGTATCTGCGTGCCGGGCTGTGCCGACTACACGCGCAAGCAGCTTGACCAGCTGACCGACTTTGTCAAGCGGCCACAGGTGGGCGCCAAGGGCCTGGTGTATGTCAAGTTCAATGCCGACGGCACCGTCAAGTCGAGTGTTGACAAGTTCTACGACCCTGCCGTCTGGCAGCAGCTGAAGCAGAAGATGCAGGCCAACGACGGCGACCTGGTGCTCATACTGAGCGGCGACCGCGTCAACAAGACCCGCACACAGCTGTGCACGCTGCGCCTCGAGATGGGCGACAGGCTTGGCCTGCGCGACAAGAACCGTTTCGAGTGTCTGTGGATAGTCGATTTCCCCCTGTTCGAGTGGAGCGACGAGGAGCAGCGCCTCATGGCCACACATCATCCCTTCACCATGCCCAATCCTGACGACATACCCCTGCTGGAAGAGCATCCCGAGCGCGTCAGAGCCAAGGCATACGACTTCGTGTGCAACGGTATCGAGGTGGGAGGCGGTTCGCTGCGCATACACGACAGCACGCTTCAGGAGCGCATGTTCCAGATACTGGGGTTCACCCCCGAGCGCGCCATGGCGCAGTTCGGCTTCCTGATCAATGCCTTCAAGTATGGTGCGCCGCCCCACGCCGGCCTGGCCTTCGGCCTGGACCGCTTTGTCAGCATCATGGCTGGCCTCGACTCCATACGCGACTGTATAGCCTTCCCAAAGAACAACAGCGGCCGCGATGTCATGCTCGACGCACCAGGCTGCCTCGAGCAGAAGCAGCTGGACGAGCTGCAGCTGCAGGTGGTTGAGAAAGCATAGGCCCGACAGGTTGTGGCACGACCGAGGCCGGCAGCCGGCCATTACCGCTTATGTGGCTGATAGGCAGAAGTTTTAGTCGGCAGATGGCTGCAACCGTTTTCATACATTGACATGTGTCAATAGGCCGTTTGACCTACGTCAAGAATAATACTAAACCGGGACTTGCCTCCCGGTTTTTTCTTTACGTTCTCACTATTTAGCCTACCTTTGCGGCAGAAAATCAGTCAGGTAGCTATCACGAAGCCCTGATGTGGCGCGCGCTGTACGACACAGCGCTTGACGACAAAGGCTTTGGTCAGGCTGCGTGCTGTTTTCGGCACAAAGAGTGACAGTAAACATTCAAATCAATAGTGTATTAAACTTTTAGAAACAAGTAGTAATGGCAGAAAAGAAGACAACAAAGGCCGCCGAGACGCTTGAGCCCAAGGCAGCCCCCAAGAAGCCGGGTCGCAAGCCCGCCGCTAAGAAGGCCGCAGTGGAGCTGACCCCCGAGAACATCGGCTTCAAGGCCGGTGACGTTTATCAGGCATTGGCCGCTGCCGGCGTGGCACAAGACATTCAGCAGATAGCCGCCGCCGCCTCTATCAGCACCGAGGAGGCCCTGCTCGGACTGGGCTGGCTCTTCAAGGAGGGCAAGCTGTCGGCCACAGAAGACAACAAGGTGACACTGGCCTAAGTACATAGCACAGCCGGACACTCAGGTTCGGTAGAAAAGACAGACAGGCGTGAGACTCTGACGACATAGCAGAGTCGCGCGCCTGTCTTTTTGTTGGCAGGAAAACCAAAAAAGTGGCCTTTCCTTTGTGCTTTCCTGAATTTTGCGTAATTTTGCCGCACCATAGCCACATGATACATGTAACGACACACCTGATGAAACTTCCAATCATACCGGGCACAGCCATGCTTTTGGCACTGCTCGTGGCCTCATGTTCCACTACCAAGGGCGTGCCCGATGGCGACAAGCTGTTCACGGGCATCAAAGTGATAAGCTACGACGACGACTCGCTCAACCAGGCCCTGCCCATAGCCCACGACCATCTGGAGCAGACGATGGTTGAGGTAGAGGCTGCCCTGGCCACCAAGCCCAACGGCTCGCTCTTCGGCAGCAGCAGCCTGCGCTCGCCCCTGCAGACCAGGTTGTGGGTATGGAACACGTTTCACGACAAGCAGAGCGGCTTTGCGCGCTGGATGACGCGCTCGTTTGGCAGCCAGCCTGTGCTGATGAGCCAGGTGAACCCGGCGCTCAGGTCACGCGTGGCCGAGAGTGTGCTGAACAGCCACGGTTATACACAGGCCGTCGTGACATATAAGGAACTGGGACAGAAGAACGCCAAGAAGGGCAAGCTGAGCTACGACGTGCAGCCAGGACCGCTGATGACGCTCGACAGCGTAGAGTATGTGGGCTTTCCGGCCGGGGCCGACTCGCTGATACGCGCGTCGCTCGCCGACACCTACCTGCACCCGGGCGACGCCTTCACCGTGAGCAGCCTCGACATGGAGCGGCAGCGACTGTCCACGCTGCTGCGCAACCGCGGCTACTACTACTTCCAACCGTCATATATCTCATATCTGGCCGACACCGTGCAGCACCGACAGAAAGCCCTGCTCCGCGTGACTATGGCCGACAGCCTGCCCGACGCCATCACACGGCGCTGGGTCATAGGCCGCGTGGGCATCAACCTCAGGCGCAACTTCATGGAGCAGCCCACAGACAGCTTCTCGGGCCGGAGGTTCAGCGTCACCTGGAACGGCAAGCGGCCCGTGCTGCGCCCCAGGGTCATACTGGGTGGCATGCGCCTGCGTCCAGGCTCGCTCTACAGCTACGACCGCTATCAGCGCACCGTGGCAAACATCAACCAGATGGGACTCTTCTCTATGGTTGACTATACGTTCACACCCCGACTGGCTGTGGGGCACGACAGCCTGCACACAGCCGCAGACAACATACCTGACACGCTCGACATGACGATGAGCTGCGTGCTCGACAAGCCATACGACTTCTATGTCGAGGGCAGCTTCACCAACCGCACCATCGGGCGCTACGGCCCGCAGCTGAAGATGGGCTTGACGCGTCGCAACGCCTTCCACGGCGGAGAGAAACTCGACATCAACATTCACGGCTCGTATGAGTGGCATGGCAAGACGCGCGGCACGGGCATGAACAACTATGAGTATGGTGCCGACCTGTCGGTGGAGTTCCCACGTCTGATAGCCCCCTTCTTCGGCGGCAACAGCCCGCGCATGACCGAAGAACGCATCCGCCAGGCCCGACTGCGAGGCAGCAAGATGCCAAACATCATTGTCTCGCGCACCACGCTGGCCAAGGCCAGCTACAACATCATACGTCGCCCGGGCTACTACAAGATGCAGGTCGTGGGTGGCGAGTGGACCTATCGCTGGCGAACGACGCGCGCCGGCGGCCACGAGTTCTCGCCCCTGACGGTGAAATACCAGTTCCTGAGCGACTATACGGCCGCCTTTGAGAACCTGCTGGCCGACAACGTCTATCTGGCCACAACCATGAAAGACCATTTCATACCGCAGATGCGCTATACATACACCTACACCAGTCCGGTTCGGCTGCTGAACCCTATACGATGGGAGACCACACTGAGCGAGGCCGGAAACCTGACGTCGCTATATTTTATGGCTAAGGGCTGGAAATGGAACGACAAGAACAAGAAGATGTTCCGCACACCATACGCCCAGTTTGTCAAGATAGAGACCGACTTCACAAAGACGTGGCGTCTGGGGCAGGGCACCAACCTCGTGGCACACCTCAATGGCGGCTACATACACAGCTATGGCAACAGCACCGACGCGCCCTTCTCGGAGATGTTCTATATAGGCGGTGCCAACAGCGTCAGGGCACTGCCCATACACGGTGCCGGACCCGGGGCCTCAAGCGCGCAGACCGACAAGCAAGAGGCCTACCTCTTTGCCAACGGCAACCTGAAGCTGCAGGGGAACCTTGAGTGGCGGCAGAAGCTCGTGGGGGGCTTGTGGGGAGCTGTGTTCCTCGATGCCGGCAACGTGTGGATGCTGGAATTTGACACCGAACACTTCGACGACAACGACATGGCTGAGCTGGACAGACGTAAGTTTCATTTCAACGACTTCTGGAAGCGGCTGGCCATCGGAACGGGCATAGGCTTGCGCTACGACCTCGACTTCCTCGTGCTCCGCCTCGACTGGGGCGTGGGCCTGCACATGCCATACGACACGCAGAAGGCTGGATTCTACAATATCGAGAGCTTCAAGGACAGCCACACGCTGCATTTCGCCATTGGCTATCCTTTCTGATTACTCCGACTACTCCGAAAACTCCGACTACTCCGAAAAATCCAATGAAGATAAACAGTTTCTCGCTTTGCCTGCTCCTGTCTGCCCTTTTCCCGTCTGGCAGCCTCTCGGCCCAGGAGCCCATATCGCTGGCCGGGCTGTGGGACCTGGCCATTGGCGACTCCGTCTATGCCGACGTGGTGGAGCTGCCCGGCTCGCTCGTCACCAACGGCAAAGGCACACCCATCAGCACCGCCACACCGTGGACAGGCTCGCTCTACGACAGCAGCTACTATCACAACCCCTTCATGCGCCCCTACCGCCGCAGCGCCGAGCAGGCCGCAGCGCCCGGCGCAGAGCCGATGAAGCTGCCCTTCTTCCTCACGCCCGCAACACACTATGTGGGCAACGCATGGTACAGGCGCACGCTCTATCTGCCCGCCGGCTGGCGCGGCAAGCGTGCCATCGTCTATCTCGAACGGCCGCATATCGAGACCACACTGTGGGTCAACGGCAAGAGGGCCGGACACAACATGTCGCTCAGCACACCACACCAGTATGACGTGACCGATCTCTTGCTACCCGGCCAGCGCAACGAGATTGTTGTCAAGGTCTATAACGGCATTGAGAACGTGGGCGTGGGACAAGACTCGCACAGCGTCACCGACCAGACACAAGGCAACTGGAACGGCATAGCCGGCCTGATGGAGCTGCAGCCGATAAACGCCGAGCTGTATGTCCGCCAGCTGCGCGTCTATCCCGACGCCAAGCGCGGCCGCATTGACGTCAAGCTGGCGTTGGGTGGCAACATGCAGCTGCTGAAACAGGGCGCCCCGTGGACACAACTGACGCTCACCGCGAGCGTCACCACACACGGACGCCAGCGAGAGATAAGCCAGACCTACAGCCTGCGGGACAGCACGGCCGAGCTGAGCCTCAACCTGCGGTCGCACGACTGCTTCTACACCTGGGACGAGTTCTTCCCCACCGTCTATACCCTGACGGCACGCATAGGCCAGAGCGACGACGTCTATCAGACCACCTTCGGCCTGCGCAGCATAGAGGCCCGCGGACGTCAGCTCTACATCAACGAGCGGCCACTCTTCCTGCGCGGAACGGTCGAAAACTGCTGCTTCCCCGAGACGGGCTATCCGCCAACCGAGGTCGAACCCTGGCTGCGCATCTTCCGGCAGTGCCGCCGCTGGGGGCTGAACCATGTGCGCTTCCACAGCTACTGCCCGCCAGAGGCCGCCTTCATCGCTGCCGACAGGGTGGGCATCTACCTGCAGGTAGAGGGGCCGTCGTGGCCCAACCACGGCGTGCGCCTGCGCCGCGGACAGGTCATCGACACATACCTGATGGACGAGAGCCGACGCATCATCGACGCCTACGGCAACCACCCCTCGTTCGTGTTCATGGCGGCGGGCAACGAGCCGGCCGGCGACTGGGTCAGCTACTGCAACGATTGGGTGGCAGCCATGACGCAGTATGACCCCACGAAGCTTTACTGCGGAGCGTCGGTGGGAGGAGGCTGGGCCTGGGATAACGGCTCGCAATATCATGTCAAGGGCGGTGCACGCGGACTGGACTGGGACAGGCGGCCACCGCAGTCGGACGACGACTACTATGACCAGATACTCTTCCCCCGACACTACAAGCCAGACACCATACCTGCCGGCCGCCGCCACGGACTCTCTGACACCGACGGACGCAGCGTGCCGGGCGGCTTCGTCGTGGGCAACAACAGCCCGATAGTGGCCCACGAGCAGGGACAGTGGTGTGCCTTCCCCGACCTGAAGGAGACGGCGCAATACACCGGCGCATACAAAGCCTACAACTTCGACATCTTCCGCGACCTGCTCAAGGCCGGAGGCATGGAGACACAGGCCGAGAAATTCCTCATGGCCAGCGGCCGGCTGCAGACGCTGTGCTACAAGTATGAGGTGGAGCGCAACCTGCGCACACCTGACTATGCCGGCTTCCAGCTGCTCGGCCTGAACGACTATAGCGGCCAGGGCACTGCCCTGGTGGGGCCGCTCAACGTCCACTGGCGCGAGAAAGGCTATGCCACAGCCGACGACTGGACGCAGTTCTGCTCACCTTTCGTGCCGCTGGCGCGTTTCCCGCGCTTCGTGTTCAACCGGTCGGACACGCTCCGTGTGCCTGTCGAGGCTTACAACGCGCTCTGGGGCGACATCGAGCACTTCCATGCCTGGTATGTGGTCACAACCACCGAGGCCGACAGCACGCGTATCGTGGCTTCGGGCAGCCTCGTGCCCGACGGCGTCAAGACAGGGCGGAAATATCGCGGACAGACACTGCCCATAGGCAAGAACATCGCCCTGGGCACAGTTCACCTGCCGCTGGCTGAGCTGAAGGCCCCGGCCAAATATACCTTGGCCGTGTATGCCTTCGACAAGACCCGGCAGAACAGCTGGGACTTCTGGGTCTATCCCGACCCCACAGCGCCCGAAGTGGTGGCGGCCAGCGTCCGCCATGCCACCGTGGGCCAGGTCTATGTCACCGACAGCCTCGACAGCGAAGCCCTGGCCGTGCTGCAGCGTGGCGGGCGCGTCCTGGTGGAGGCTGCCGGAAAGGTAACGCTTGGCAGCGACGTCAGCCAGACGTACCTGCCCGTGTTCTGGAACACGTCGTGGTTCAAGATGCGACCGCCGCACACCACCGGGGCCTACATCGACAGCAGCCACCCCCTGTTCCGGCTCTTTCCCACCGACGCCTGGTCAAACCTCAACTGGTGGGAACTGCTCAACCGCGCACAGGTGATGAACCTACAGGAGCTGCCTGCCACCTATCAGCCCCCGATACAGCCCATCGACACATGGCATGTGAGCCGCAAGCTGGCCATGCTGGTCGAGGCCAACGTGCTCGGCGGCCGCCTCGTCATCACAACGATGGACCTGACCACCAACCTGCGCCAGCGGCCGGCCGCACGACAGATGAGACGCGCGCTGATGGCATATATGGAGGGCGACGACTTCAGACCCACACTCATGCTGACGCCCGACGTGGTGCAGCATTTCTTCACCCGCAGGGCAGCGCCGGTGAACATGTTTACCCGTGAGTCGCCCGACGAACTCAAACCGAAAGTAGCAGGAGGACAGTGACTGTGACGTTTGCCGGAGCCGACGAGCATGCCGCAGGCCTCACCCTGGCCAGCGCACAGGCCGTCAGCATTGGCATTGCCATACAGAACGTGCCCGAGGGAGCCATCATCTCAATGCCCATGCGCGCCGAGGGCAACAGCCGGTGGCGAGCCTTCGTCATCGGGAGCCTGAGCGGGGCTGTCGAGCCGATAGGCGCGCTGGCGGTCGTGCTGATGGCCGCGCTGATGGCACCCTTGCTGCCATATATGTTGGCTTTTGCCGCAGGAACCATGATCTATGTGGTGGTCGAAGAGCTGATACCCGAGGCCAGCGAGGGCCAGCACTCTAACCTCAGCACCATTGGCTTTGCCGTTGGCTTCGTGCTGATGATGGTGCTCGACGTAGTCATGGGCTGAGCTGCACACATGGCGTCTTGTCCGCAAGATGACAAAACATCTTCGACAGACACACGAAAAAACTGCTGTCAGACAAAAAACATGGCTGTCGGTTTTGCCGATTGAACACAATTTCATACATTTGCAGCCAACTACCGGTACGCAGGTGTCTCACCTGCGGCAGCCGCGGGTGAGACA
>JAILBT010000009.1 GCA_024680755.1 Prevotella sp.
GGAAAGGCTTATCTCAAGGGCAAAGGCGTGACGGCAGACACGAAGAAGGCTAAGTCTTGGCTTACCAAGGCCATCGCCAATCCCAAAGGGGGTGATAAAATTCTGTCTAAGCTTAGGCGAGAGGCATCAGAAGGTGACGAAAATGCGAAAGCCATCCTTGGCATCGTAGGAAAATAACCGAAATCAGTCAATTTTATGAGTCCACTCCGAAAGCCCAATGTTTTGCAGTCCCCATGTGGTCGGCTATGACCCCGTGTGACGGTTGTCTGCCCTTTAAGGCAAATTTCCAAACGTCAGATTTTTTTACTTCCGATGCTTTCTTGTTGTCTTTTCTGGCTTTATATGACCGAATTATTCCTTTCTAAGCTCTTTTGGGCTATTTCCCCGCTTTTTATGCCGCGATTCTGGCCTCAAACAATGCCAAACGGACATGGTTCACCCATAGACAGCGTGAGAGGGCGAATATTTTCTGCTTCATCAGCCCTCTGTAGCGGGTCTTGTTGTTGCGGGTGTGGAAGGTGATCTGAAACATGGTCGCCTCGACGTTGTTCCTCAGCCACCGTTTCGCCTTGGGAATGGCCTCTTAAGCCTTTCGCCTCAGTGAGGCCGCCACGCTTTCAGGCCTGATGTATCGCACGTGTTTCTTGCCGTCCTTTTCGTCTTCTATGCACCAGGAACCGCCTTTCGTCCGGCTCGCGGGAAGTTTCTCGCCAGTGGCGATTTTCGTGGCCTCAAGCAAATTCCCGTCATCGGAGAGTTCTAAGTCGTAGGCTCCCTTCTTGCCTTGGAAGCCGGTGAATACGGCCTCGCTTCCCTTAACGCCACCCTCGAACAGCTGGGTGTCTGCGGTGCTGGCGGACTCCACCTCGACATCAACTATCAGTTTTGGCTTCTGTATCTGCTTGCCGCTGGCCGTCGTGGCCTTGTCGCCGCCAAGCATCTTGACTGCCTTTACCAGCGTCGTGTGAACGATGCGGTAGCGGCTGTAGTGGGCGATGTTGCAACCCATCAGCGTGCTGTCTATGCGAATCTTGCGTTATACGAATTACACGAATTAAAGCTCAAATGCATACTTTATTTAGCGTCAGTTCCTATTTCCTTCGTCTTCATTATCGTAAAACTAAATACACTTAAAATAGTCTGCAAGATTAGTCATTTTATCAGGAAATTACTACTTTTGTGCCAAAATTTGAAGATATCAGAGGTTCTGCCGGTAATTGTGTGGGTGAGACATACCGTGGAGGTAGGGGGCAGGCCCTGTGCCAGCCCGCACGCCCGACAGGGCGTTCACAGCCGCAGCAGTTCCGGTGCACATTGGCCCCTAATGGGCCATCGGGCTGGCACGGGGCCTGCCCCCTACAGTGGCGACATCACCCACTCAAAATCTCGCAGAACCTTATCAGGATTATTGTTTTTTGTAAGCTATAGTGTATGAAGCAGGGAAAGAAAGCAATAGTAGTAGGGGCCTCGTCTGGCATCGGGCTGGAGGTGGCGAAACTGCTGATGGAGCAAGGCTGGACGGTGGGTGTCGCTGCCCGTCGAGTGGAGTTGATGCAGGAATTTGGGGCTGCTGCTGTGGAGCACATCGATGTGACGGCAGATGACGCTACGGAAAGCTTGCTGCGGCTCATCAGGAAATTGGGCGGCATGGACCTCTATTTCCATGCTTCCGGCATTGGCAAGCAGAACAGGCAACTGGCTTCGGATATAGAACTGGCAACCGTGCAGACAAACGGTATTGGCTTTGTCAGGATGATTGGCGAGGCATACCGATACTTTGCCCGACAGGGCGGCGGCCATATCGCCGCCATCACGTCGATAGCCGGAACGAAGGGGCTTGGCCCCGCACCGTCTTACTCGGCCACGAAAGCCATGCAGAACGTGTATCTGCAGGCTCTGGAACAACAGGCCCGAAGCCGGGGGCTGAATATCCGCTTTACTGACATCCGGCCAGGATTTGTTGATACAGCCTTGCTTGCAGGCGATTTTCACTATCCGATGATGCTACGACCAGAAAAGGTGGCACGGGAGATTGTCAGTGCTATCAACCACCATCGGCATGTTCGGGTCGTCGACTGGAAATACCACATTCTGACCGTCCTGTGGCGAAGAATCCCACGCTGGGTTTGGAGGGAAATCAAGTTGTGAAGATGAGCGGTGA
This sequence comes from Prevotella sp., assembly GCA_024680755.1. Lineage (GTDB taxonomy): Bacteria > Bacteroidota > Bacteroidia > Bacteroidales > Bacteroidaceae > Prevotella. The sequence goes on from JAILBT010000009.1 coordinate 2,162, forward strand.
CACAGGACACAGAGGCTATACAGACCATGCTCACGGGAACGTAGCCAAGACGTACCGGCACGCCAGTATTCTCACAGCCATCTTGTCGTAGCCCAGGTACAATACAGGCCCCACCAAGGTACAATACAGCCCCCGCCAAGGTACAATACAGGCCCCGTCAGGGTTTTCGGCTACAGGCAAAAAGCCTTTCGGCTACAGGCGAAAGGCTTTTTGCCAGTAGCCGAAAGACCTTTCGCCAGTAGCCAAAAACCCTTGGCATGTTTTTTCTTTTACCTTTAATGTTTAATCTGTAATCTGTAATGTTGAATCTTTAATGTTTAATGTAAATCCTAATTATTACAAATTAATTTTGGCCGGTTACTATTTTTAACTAATTTTGCGCCCGAAAAAACAGAGACCGACATGAAAGTAATGAAGTTTGGCGGGACCAGCGTTGGTTCCGTGGAGAGCATACTGAGCCTGAAACGCATCGTGGAGGCGGTGGACGAGCCCGTTGTCGTGGTGGTGAGCGCCCTGGGCGGCATCACCGACCAGCTGCTGCGCACGGCCCGGCAAGCTCAGAGCGGCGATGCGGCCTACCGCTCACAGTACGACGCAATATGCCGGCGCCACCACGAGATGATCGGGGCCGTCCTTGCCGGCGACGGCCGGCGACAGCAGCTGACAGCCGAGACAGACCGGTTGCTGGGCGAGCTGGGCAGCATCTACCAGGGCGTGTTCCTCATACGCGACCTGAGCCCGAAGACCGAGGCTGCCATCGTCAGCTACGGCGAGCGCCTGAGCAGCCGCATCGTGGCCACGCTCGTCAGCGGAGCCGGCTGGAAAGACTCGCGACAGTTTATCAAGACCGAACACAAGCACGGACGGCAGCAGCTCGACAGCGACCTGACAGCCATGCTCGTCAAGGCCGCCTTCTCGGGCGAACAGCGCGTGGTGGTGCCGGGCTTCATCTCGCAGGACAAAGACACGGGCGAGACAACCAACCTGGGGCGCGGCGGCTCTGACTACACCGCCAGCATCATCGCCGCCGCACTCGACGCCGACGTGCTCGAGATATGGACCGATGTCGATGGCTTCATGACGGCCGACCCGAGAGTGATACCCACGGCCTACACCATACAGGAGCTGTCGTATGTCGAGGCGATGGAGCTGTGCAACTTCGGCGCAAAGGTCATCTACCCGCCTACCATCTACCCCGTGTGCGTGAAAAACATACCCATCAGGGTGAAGAACACCTTCAACCCCACCAACCCGGGCACCATCATACGCGACCACATAGAAAACGACCGCAAGCCCATCAAGGGCATCAGCAGCATCTCTGGCACGACGCTCATCACCGTGGCCGGACTGTCGATGGTGGGTGTCATCGGCGTCAACCGCCGCATCTTCACCACACTGGCCGAGCACGGCATATCGGTGTTCATGGTCAGCCAGGCCTCGTCAGAGAACTCTACGTCCATCGGCGTGCGAGACGAGGACGCAGCACAGGCCGTAGAGGTGCTCAACCAGCAGTTCAGCAAAGAGATAGAGACAGGCGCCATGTTCCCCATGCAGGCCGAGAGCGGACTGGCCACCGTAGCCATCGTGGGCGAGAACATGAAGCACACACCCGGCATAGCCGGCAAGCTCTTCGGCACGCTCGGACGCAGCGGCATATCCGTCATAGCCTGCGCACAGGGAGCGTCGGAGACAAACATCTCGTTCGTCGTTGAGAGCCGACTGCTCCGCAAGTCGCTCAACGTGCTGCACGACTCGTTCTTCCTGTCCGAATACAACGTGCTGAACCTCTTCATCTGCGGCGTGGGCACCGTGGGAGGCAACCTGATAGAACAGATACGCAGCCAGCAACAGGAGCTGATGGACAAGCGACGGCTGAAGCTGAACGTGGTGGGCATAGCCTCCAGCCAGCGCGCCGTGTTCACACGCGACGGCATCGACCTGGCCGACTACCGACGGCTGCTCGACGAGAGCGAGCCCTCGGGCACCGAGCGCCTGCGCCGCGAGGTGATAGGGATGAATATCTTCAACTCGGTGTTTGTCGATTGCACAGCCTCGGCCGACGTGGCAGCACTCTATCAGGACTTTCTGGAGCACAACATCTCCGTCGTGGCAGCCAACAAGACGGCCGCCTCGGGCCCATACGACAGCTACCGGCGCCTGAAGCAGGCCGCCCTGCAGCGCGGCGTGAAATACCGCTTCGAGACGAACGTCGGCGCCGGGCTGCCCATCATCGGCACCATTGGCGACCTGCGCACCTCGGGCGACAAGATACTGAAGATCAAGGCCGTGCTCAGCGGCACGCTCAACTTCATCTGCAACGAGCTGGCTGCCGACGTGCCACTGTCACAGGCCGTGCGCCACGCCAAGGACCTGGGCTACAGCGAGCCAGACCCGCGCGTGGACCTCAGCGGACTGGACGTGCTGCGCAAGATAGTGATCCTGGCGCGCGAGGGCGGCTACCGCGTCGAGCAGAGCGACGTGCGCATAGAGTCGTTTCTGCCGGAGAAGTATTTCGGCGGCACGCTGGAGGAGTTCTGGCAGCAGCTGCCACAGCTGGACGAGCCCTTCCGTCAGCGTTGCAGCCAGCTGCGCGCGGGGGGCAAGCGCCTCCGCTATGTGGCCACGATGGACCACGGACAGACCACCGTGCAGCTTGAGGCCGTGGAGGAGCAACACCCCTTCTTCCAGCTTGAGGCCAGCAACAACGCCGTCATGCTCACCACCGAGCGCTACCGAGAGTTCCCGATGGTTATCCAGGGCTACGGTGCCGGGGCTGGCGTCACTGCCGCCGGCGTCTTTGCCAACATCCTGTCCATTGCCAACATATAGCCAGCAAGGTTCGTGAACCGTGGTGCATACTTCTATCGAGGCATATCCGCCTGCGGCTAATGCGAGGTACAAAGTAACGCGTAACAAAAGTAACACAAATAAATACAAAATAAACACACACAAATTGACACAAATTACGATAAATAATAATATATACAACAAAAAAAGTTTACTATTCGTCACTAACCGTAAACCCTGAAAATTTTCCCACCCAATTATTTGCAGATATCATTCTTTTGCCATAACTTTGCCGGCGATATGACTTGACAAGACATCATGCGCTTGAAATAAACGCGCGCACAGCAACAACACACACACCTGACACACGCGGCCTTGCGGCACGGGTGCCAGGGTGGTGGGGTTGCTGTGCGCGCGGCTGTTTGTATATAGGCACCCACGCAGCGCCACCGCTGGTGTGAGAGATCTTACACATCGCTGTACAAACAAAAAAAAACGACAAGACGCATGAAAAGAAAACGTTTCGTCTGGCCCGTCTGCACATCGACGGCCGACGGCCAGCTGCGCTGGCACGAGACAAGCACACTCGACACCATGCTCGAACCCGCACTGCGCACCATGCGGCGCCTGGGACAACGGCATCACACGGCCAGGATGCTGCAGTGGGCAGACCACCTGGGACATGTATGTCTCAACAGCGGCCACCCCGCCAAGGCCATCGACATCTGGCTGACCGCCATCTCGCTGGCACGGCGCAGCGACGAGCAATGGGTCTGGACACCCATCAACACGAGCTACTACAGCTTCGACGGACTGACACACGGCCACCAATGCGAGAGGCTGGCCCGGCTGACCGACAAGGCATACCGGCAGGCAGGCTTCCCCCAACTGGCCCGCTATCACGGATGGATCAAATGGATCTACCGCGACCTCTGGGCCGAGAAATACAACGTATGCTGGGACGACCTCTACTACTGCTTGCGACGCGACTGAACAGACTGCACAATCCGTCCATAGTATTAGTTACTATCCGAGCGATTAGAAAACTGTCCTCCCAACAACAATAATTTTTTCAGCTCGATTGGCTTATAAGTCGAGACTTTTATCTAAATTTGCAGCCGGCAAGTAGGAGGCGACGTGTCTCACGTCGCCCCCCCTGCTGCAAAGCAGTGAAATACCCATTAGTTATATAGCAATAACTAAACCCATGAAAAGAACCCTCTCCACCATAGCGCTGCTGCTGACGGCGCTCGTCGTGGCAGCCGGCACGAACGCACGCGGCCGCCACAACTTCAACAGCGAATGGCGGCTGGCCGTAGGCGACCCAGCCGACGCAGCCCTGCCCACGGCCGACGACAGCCGCTGGCAGCGCGTCACCCTGCCCTACGCATTCAACGGCCACGAGGCCTTCGCAAAGGACATAGCCGACCTGACGGACACCGTCTGCTGGTACCGGAAGACATTCACCGTCACGGCCGACACCGCCACGCACCGCTTCTTCATAGAGTTTGAGGGGGTCAGACAGGGAGCCGACTTCTATCTCAACGGCCACCACCTGGGCTACTCTGAGAACGGTGTCATGGCCTGCGGCTTCGACCTGACACCATACATACGCCGCGGACGAAACGTCATGGCCGTGCGTTGCGACAACTCATGGCAGTACCGCTCCCGACAGTACGACAGCCGATACCAGTGGAACGACCGCAACTTCAACGCCAACTATGGCGGCATCCCGAAGAACGTGTTCCTGCACGTCACCGGACAGCTCTATCAGACGCTGCCCCTCTACAGCAACCTCGGCACCACCGGAACATATATCTATGCCACCGACATCGACGTGGCCGCACGAAGCGCCGTGGTGCACGCCGAGTCGGAGGTCAGAAACGACGACGCGCGCACGCACACATTTATATATAGTGTAGCCCTGCGCGACGCCGACGGCAACACCGTGGCCACCTTCGCCGGCCAGACAGCCACCCTGCAGCCCGGGCAGACCACCACCGTCATGGCCAGCGCCGCCGTTGCCGACCTGCACCTCTGGTCGTGGGGCTACGGCTACCTGTACACCGTCGAGACAAGCCTCATCGAAGACGGACGCACCGTCGATGTGGTAGCCACACGAACGGGCTTCCGCAAGACACGCTTCGCCGAGGGAAAGATATGGCTCAACGACCGCTGCATGATGGTTCATGGCTATGCACAGCGCACCAGCAACGAGTGGCCCGGCGTCGGACTGAGCGTGCCGGCATGGCTGAGCGACTACAGCAACGCGCTGATGGTGGCCTCCGGAGGCAACATGGTGCGCTGGATGCACGTCACACCCTGGCGACAAGACGTGGAGAGCTGCGACCGCGTCGGACTGCCGCAGGCCATGCCCGCTGGCGACGCCGAGAAAGACGTACAGGGACCACGATGGCAGCAGCGACTGGACCTCATGCGCGACGCCATCATCTACAACCGCAACTCGCCGTCGATACTCTTCTACGAGAGCGGCAACGAGAGCATTTCCCGTCAGCACATACTACAGATGAAAGCCCTGCGAGACCGATACGACCCACACGGCGGACGCGCCGTCGGCTCGCGCGAGATGCTCGACATCGACGAGGCAGAGTATGGCGGAGAAATGCTGTATATCAACAAGAGCAAGAAGCACCCGCTATGGGCCATGGAATACTGCCGCGACGAGGGACTGCGCAAATACTGGGACGAACAGTCCTACCCCTACCACCCCGAGGGCCAGGGGCCGCTCTACCGTGGCAAGCCCGCCGCAGAATACAACCACAACATGGACCAGATGGCCGTCGAGATGGTGCGCCGGTGGTACGACTACTGGCTCGAGCGCCCCGGCACCGGCACGCGCGTGTCGGCTGGCGGCGTGAAGATAGTGTTCAGCGACACCAACACACACCACCGCGGCGAGTCGAACTATCGCACCAGCGGCGTGACCGACGCCATGCGCCTGCCCAAAGACGCCTTCTTCGCCCACCGAGTGATGTGGAACGGATGGGTGGAGCCAGACAGCGCCGCCACGCATATCATAGGCCACTGGAACTACCCCACCGGCACGCGCAAGACCGTCTATGTCGTCTCGACGGCAGACAGCGTGGAGCTGCTGCTGAACGGCCGCAGCCTGGGCACAGGCCGGCCGCAGTACCGCTACCTGCACAGCTTCGACAGCGTGGACTACCAGAGGGGAACGCTCACCGCAGTGGGCTCGGACGGCAGCCGCCACGAGCTGCACACGGCTGGCAAGCCACACCACCTGGTGCTGACGGCCATGCAAAGCCCTGAGGGCATGAAGGCCGACGGAGCCGACATGGCACTGCTGCAGCTCGAGCTGGTCGATGCCCAAGGCAGACGCTGCCCCTTAGACGACCGCATGGCACACTTCACCCTATGGGGCGAGGGACGCTGGATAGGCGGCATAGGCACACGCACGGGCAGCGACCTGCAGCGCCGCGACGACAGCCCGCGCGACGGACTGCTGGACGCCGCTGCCACGAAAAACATCTCCGACAACTATGTGGGGGCGCTCAGCCTGCCGCTCGAGTGCGGCGTGTGCCGCGTGCTGGTACGCAGCACGCCCTCGGCCGGCGAGATAAACATTGCGGCCATGACCGACAGTCTGCCCGGCGCATACACCACCATCAGCACCACGGCCGTCCCCACGGCGAGCAGCAGCGGCGTCAGCGGCACCACCGACCATCTGCCGGCGCTGACGCTGCGTCCACGCCTCACGCGCGGCGAGACACCGCTCACTCCGAGCTATACGGACACGGCCGTAGGCGTGGACATAGCCAGCGTCACGGCAGGATACGATGCCGAGGGCGCCGCCCGCAGCTACGACGACAACGAGCTGACGGAATGGAAAAACGACGGCCGCCCCGAGACGGCCTGGATCACATACCGGCTGCAACGCAAAGCCACCATCAGCGACATCTGCCTCAAGCTGACCGGATGGCGACTGCGCAGCTACCCCCTGCAGATCTACGCCGGCAAGACACTGATATGGAGCGGCGAGACACCGCGCAGCCTGGGATATGTGCACCTGAAGCCGACACGTCCCGTACCGACACACGAGCTGACCATCAGGCTGAAGGGGGCCGGCAAAGACCGCGACGCCTTCGGCGGCATTGTGGAGGTGGCCGAGCCGGCGGCCGGCGAGCTCGACCTGCTAAAGGCCAAGGACGGCAGCCAGACAAAGAGCGAGCTGCGCATAGTGGAGATAGACCTGACGGAGGACACCAAGCCATGAACCAGACAGACAACACTCGTCCCGACATGACCGCCAGCACAAGCGCCAGCACGACCGGCCTGCCGGCCGAGAGCGACACCCTGCTGCGCTCATACCGCCGCTACCTCAGACTGGAGCGCGGCCTGTCGGCCAACACCCAGGAGGCCTACCTGCGCGATGTGCAGCGCCTGCTGATATTCCTGAGCGACCTGCAGGTGCCACCGCCACAGGCCGAGCTGCAACAGCTGCAGCAGTTTGCCGCTGCCCTCTACGACCTGGGCCTCTCCGCCACATCGCAGGCCAGGGTGCTGAGCAGCGTGCGCTCCTTCTTCCACTTCATGGCCATTGAGGGCTATGTGGACCAAGACCCCGCCGAACTGCTCGAAGGGCCGCAGACGGGCGAACACCTGCCCGAGGTGCTCTCGACCGACGAGGTGGACCGACTGGAAGACTCCGTAGATCTGGCCGACCCGCTCGGACAGCGCAACCGCGCCATCATCGAGGTACTCTTCTCATGCGGACTGCGCGTCAGCGAACTCATCACGCTGCAACTGAGCAACCTGTACCTCGACGAGGGCTTCATACGCGTCAGCGGAAAGGGTGCAAAGGAGCGCATGGTGCCCATCTCCGACAGGGCCGTGGACGAGCTGAAGGCATGGTTCGCGCAGCGCGACGCTATGGACATCAAGCCCGGACACGAGGACTATGTCTTCCTCAGTCGCCGCGGCACACACCTGTCGCGACACATGATACTGGTGATGGTGAAGCGGCAGGCCGTGCTGGCCGGCATCCAGAAGACCATCTCGCCCCACACGCTGCGCCACTCGTTTGCCACCGCCCTGCTGGAGGGAGGAGCCGACCTGCGCGCCATTCAGATGATGCTTGGCCACGAGAACATCGGCACCACTGAGATATACACCCACCTGGACACCACACAGCTGCGACGCGAGGTGCTGGAACACCACCCACGAAACCTGAAGTAAAGTTTCCAATCATTCTTTTCAGATAACGAATGAAATCTTTTTTTAACAACGAATTAAAACGAATTACACGAATTACACAAATTATTTAGATAACGAATGAAATCTTTTTTAACAACGAATTAAAACGAATTACACGAATTAATACTAATCTTTAATGTTTAATCTTTAATCTTTAATGTTTAATCTTTAATCTTTAATCTTTAATCTTTAATGTTAAAAAGCACCGAAGATGTCCCGTCTCTTCCCCGCCTTAGTCACTCTGCTGTCAGTCGTCCTGCTCCTTAGCTGCGACCAGCCTGCCGGCCGCCACGCCGGCGACCATCTTGACGACCTGAACCTGCTGAAGAGCAGGCTGGCCGCAGGCGACACCGCCGGGGCAAAAGATGTCATAGCGCGGGTGAAGCGCGAGGCAGCCGACAGCCAGGACTACTACCACGGTGTGGAGCTCGAGGCCCGCCTATGGTTTGCCATGTCTGAGCGCGACAGTTTCAACGCCGCCGCCGAGAGGCTCGACCGCTTCATCGACAGGCAGCATGCCACCACCGGCGGCCACACCCTGCTCGAAGCCCTGGCCCAGCTCGCCAAAGGTGCCTACTGGGCTCGCGTCATGGGCAGACCCGACACGGCCGTCGTCTTCGACCGCCGCGCCATAGACATACTGCAGCAGCTGCCACCAACGCCGAGACAGCAGGACGAAATGATCCTGGCACTGAGCAACACGGCCGACGCGCTGATGCAACAGGGACAGATGGTGCAGACCGTGAACTGCTACAAGCAGGCCGCACACATCATCGACTCGCTCGGGCGACCCGAACGCGAGAAGGTACCGATATGGATGGGACTGGCCGTGGCATACACCAACATGGGCAACTTCTACCAGAGCAACCGATGGTGGAACCTCGTGGCCGTCTATGCCGACAGCCTGTCGCCAAAAGACCGCTTCCTCTATCTGAACAACCGGGGCAACGACCTCTACCTACAGCAACGCTACGACGAGAGCATGAACCTGTTCCAGCAGCTGGACAGAATGACCGACGGCAGGCCCGACCTGACATGGGAGCGCATCTTCGGGCGCACCAACATGGCCGACCTGAGCCTGCGGCTCGGACAGATGGAGCAGGCCGGACAACTGCTCGACGAGGTGGACAGCTTCTTCACACTGCACCCCATGCCGGCAGCACAATACTATATAGCCACACTGCGCATCGACCAAGCCGTCAGGCAAGGGAAGACGACCCTGCCGCCGGCCATCGACCGCCGCTGGCCCGTGGTGGCGGGCGTGCCGCCGCAGCAGCGGCTACAGCGCATGCAGGCCATGGAGAACTACTATGCCGCTACACACCAGCAGCTGCCCCTGGCCACCACACGCGTCGAGCGCCTAATGTTGGAAGACAGTCTGCACGAAGACCAGATGCGCATGCGCTTTCAGGAAGACGTGATAAGCTATCTGTACCAGCGCATGCTGGACGTGCACGAACAGCTGCTGCACGAACAGCAGCACAGCTCACGACGGGCATGGGCCCTGCTGGCCGCGCTCGCACTGGTGGTGCTGCTGCTCACACTGCTGGCATGGCTGTGGTATCGCAACGCACAGCTGAAGCGCCGGGCCGAACAGCAGCAGATGATGGCACTGCAGAACAGCGTCGAACACCTGCGACTGGAGAACCTGCGCAACCGCATGACACCTCACTTCCTGAGCAACGCCCTGACAGCACCTCTGCTGGCACAGGCACGCGGCGAGACACCCAAGCTCACGCCCCTGGTGCAGCTGCTGCACCAGGGACTGCGGCAGATGTCGGTCACAGCCGTGACGCTCGAAGAGGAGCTTGACTTCCTGCGCGCATACGTGGACGTGTCGCGGCAGAGCTTCTCCTTCAGCTATGCCGAGCAGATAGGCTCTGACGTGGACACGGCCCGCGTCAAGGTGCCGTCAATGCTGCTGCAGATCATGGCAGAGAACGCGCTGAAGCACGGACTGCGCTCGCTGCCCGCCAGCAGCACAAGGGAGCGCGCCATCGTGGTCAGCGCCGAGGCCGACCGACGCGGCACCACCATCCGCGTGACTGACACCGGCTACGGCCTGGGCTACACGCAGCACCGGGGCTCGCAAGTGGGCCTGGACGCCATACACCAGACACTGCTGCTGCTCAACCGCGGCAGACGCACGCCACTGACCTTCAGCATGGACAACCGCGACGACCCGGGCGACGGACACCCAGGAGGCTGCCAAGCCACACTGTTCGTGCCCCGCGACTTCAGCTGACCCCACCGCACCCACCGCACCCACACCACCCACCACACCCACCACACCCACCACACCACACCACACCCACCAGCCACAACCTGAAACATGACAAGCATCTTTATCATCGACGACGACCCCGCAGCCATAGAGCTGCTGAAGACACTGCTCACGGCCAACTACCAAGTCAGCATAACGGGCGAGGCCGGCGACACCACACCCGACACCGCCGACAGGCTAGTGGAAGCAGCGCCAGACCTGCTCTTCCTCGACGTGGAGCTACCCTCGGGCATGGGCCTCGACTTCTGGACCGGCGTCAGGCCGGCGCTGGGGCCAGAGACAAAGGTGGTGTTCTACACTGGCTGGGACAGGTATGTGCTGGACGCACTGCGCCGCCAGGCCTTCGACTATCTGCTCAAGCCGGCCACGCTGCCCGAGCTGCAGAAGGTGATGACACGATACCTGGAACAGCGGCTGGAGGAGATGAAACGCCAGCACCACAGCGGCCCCAGCACACAGGCCAAGATACTGGTGGCCAACGCCATCGGCGACCGCATAGCACTCACAGCAGAGCAGATAGCCTTCTTCCGCTTCAACACCGAGCGCAAGCTGTGGGAGGTGGTGACAGCACAGGGGAGCACCATGCTGCTGCGCCACCGCACCACGGCCGACGTCATCACGGGCTACTCGCCCGCCTTCGTGCAGATACACAAGCGCTACATCGTCAACACCCATAAGATAGCCTCCATACAAGACCAGCTCTGCATGCTCGCACCGCCACTCGACAGCTGCCGGGAGCTGCTCGTGAGCAAGAACTACCGGCGCGAGCTGCTCGCCACTTTTTACAACATGTAGCGTCGCTCCCCCACCCTTTCCTCCCCTCCCAAAAAATAATCAACACAACCCTTCAACTTTAATGCTATGTTAGAAAAACCCCGCAACTCATTCACCCCCTACCTGCCGGCGGCCGACCGCTACGACCAGATGGCCTTCCGCCGCTGCGGGCGCTCGGGCGTGCTGCTGCCAGCCGTCAGCCTCGGCCTGTGGCACAACTTTGGGGCCGTGGACCCGCTGGACCACTGCCGCCAGACACTGCGCTATGCCATCGACCACGGCGTGGTGCACCTCGACCTGGCCAACAACTACGGCCCACCCTACGGCTCGGCCGAAGAGACCCTCGGACAGCTGATGGACAGCGAGCTGCGCCCCTGGCGCGACGAGCTGTTCATCTCGACAAAAGCCGGCTACGACATGTGGCCCGGACCATACGGCAACTGGGGCTCGCGCAAATACATCATGGCCTCGCTCGACCAGAGCCTCCGGCGCATGCACCTGGACTATGTCGACCTCTTCTACAGCCACCGCTACGACCCCGAGACACCGCTCGAGGAGACGCTGCAGGCCCTGGTCGATACCGTGCGCCAGGGCAAGGCCCTGTATGTGGGCATATCGCGATGGCCGCTACAGGCCCTGAGGGTGGCCGACGAATATCTGCGCGCCCACGACGTGCCGCTGCTCATCTACCAGGGACGCCTCAACATGCTCGACCGCGAACCCATCGACGACGGCGTGCTCAGCTACTGCCACGACCACGGCATTGGCTTCATCGCCTTCTCACCACTGCAGCAGGGACTGCTCACCGACCGCTACCTGCAGTGCCAGATACAGCCAGACGGCACGCTGACAGGACTGCCGCAGGGCTCGCGCATGTCGAAGGGAGGCTTCCTCAAGCCCGAAGCGCTCACGCCACAGCTGCTGCGACAGCTGCAAGACTGGAACGCCGAGGCGCAGGCACAGGGCCAGACGCTGGCCGAGTTCGCCCTGCGATGGATACTGGCACAACAGGGCGTGACAAGCGTGCTGGTGGGAGCCAGCTCGTGGCAGCAGCTCGAGAAGAACCTGCGCTGCACCAGATGACAGCCGGCACGCCGGCAAACGTAAAAAAATGACAAACTCAGATGACGATACTGATTGTTATACCTGTGCTGACGCTGCTGATGTTCAGCCTCGGACTGACGCTGACGGCGGCCGACTTCCGCATCGTGGCGCGACGGCCGCGCGCCGTGGCCACCGGCCTGGCGGGACAGCTGCTGCTGCTGCCCGTCATTGCCCTGGGCCTGGGGGCCGCCTTCGGACTTGACGGTGTGTTCTATTTCGGCCTGATGCTGATAGCATGCAGCCCGGGCGGCAGCTCGTCGAACGTGTTCTCCATGCTGGCGCGCGGCGACGTGGCGCTGAGCGTCTCGCTCACAGCACTGAGCAGCCTGCTGACGCTTGTCACCATACCCGTCGTGATGGGCCTGGCGGCCACTGTCATACCGGGTGTCGATGGCCGCGAGATAGAGCTGCCCGTGGGACGGCTGATGGTGCAGAACCTGGTGCTGACCCTGCTGCCGGTGCTGGCTGGCATGTTCATTCGCTGGCGATGGGAGGCGGCTGCCCTGCGCATGGCCCGTCTGCTGGGCAAGGTGTCGCTGCCGCTGCTCGTGCTGCTTGTCGTGGTGTTCTATTCGCAGAACAGCACTGTCATCCTGGACAACCTGCCGCGGCTGGGACTCGTCGTGGCCATGATGGTGGCACTGGCCATGCTCGGCGCCGTGATGCTGTCAAGGGCCTCACGACTGGACAAGCGCGAACAGCGCACGCTGGTCATCGAGCTGGGCATGCAGAACGCCGCACAGGCCATAGCCCTGGCCTCGAGCCCCTTCGTCTTTGACAACGAGACGATGGCCGTACCCGCCATCATCTACTCGCTGATGATGAACGTGCTGCTCATCGCATACGTGATGGTGGTGAAACGCCGACACTGACCACGCCGCACATACGCCGACACACACACAGCCAATCATGGAAGAGAGACTGCTGCACTATGTATGGAAACACCGCCTGTGGCCTGCCACAGGGTGGCTCACCACGCGCGGCGAGACGATAGAGGTGCTCGACCCCGGTCTGTGGAACAAGAGCGACCAGGGGCCCGACTTCTTCAACGCCAAGCTGCGTCTGAACGGACAGTTGTGGGTGGGCAACGTAGAGATGCATGTGCGCGCCAGCGACTGGGTGCAGCACGGCCACCAGACAGACCCTATATATAATAATGTGGTGCTGCATGTGGTGGCACAGAGCGACCGCGACGAGCTGACGACCAGCGACGGCCGGCGTCTGCCGCAGGCCGTGCTGCCCGTGCCCGAGGGCCTGCAGCGTGGCTACGACAGGCTGCTCTCCACCATGCACTATCCTCCGTGCTACGAGGTGATACCTCGTCTGCCGTCGCTGACACAACACGCATGGATGGCCGCCATGGCCACCGAGCGGCTGGAAGAGAAGACACGCGCCGTGGCAGAGCGCGCTGCCGCCCACGGCGGCGACTGGGAGTGGGCCGCGTTCGTCACGCTGGCGCGCTGCTTCGGCTTCGGCATCAACGGCGAGGCGATGGAGCAGTGGGCACAGACGCTCAGGCTGGATGCCGTGGCCCACCACCGCGACGACCTGACGCAGGTGGAGGCCGTCTTCCTCGGACACGCGGGGCTGCTCGACATGCCGCCGGCCGCCGGCACACCGCCTGCCGCAACCGACGACTACCACCGTCTGCTGCTGCGCGAGTGGCGCTTCCTGAGCAGTAAGTTCGGCCTGCAGGCAATGGACCCTGCTGCATGGCGCTTCCTGCGTCTGCGCCCGCAGAATTTCCCGCACATACGCCTGTCGCAGATGGCCGTGCTCTACCATGAGCGGCGCCTGTCGCTCTCGGCCGTCGTAGGCCAGCCAACGGCCGCCGCCGTCATGGAGCTGCTCTCTACCGGCCCCAGCGCCTACTGGCAGAACCACTACAGCTTCGGCCGCAGCTCACGCCACTCGGCCAAACGCCTCGGACGAGCGTCGCTCGAGAGCCTCGTCATCAACGGCGCCGTGCCCCTGCTCTTCGCCGTGGGACACCACCGCCAGCGCGACGACCTGACCGACCGCGCCTTCGACTGGCTGGAGCAGCTGCCGGCCGAGAACAACAGCGTGGTGCGACTGTGGCAGCAGTGCGGACTGACGGTGAACAGCGCACAAGACAGCCAGGCACTCATACAGCTGCGCCGGCGCTACTGCGACCGCCGCGACTGCCTGCGCTGCCGCTTCGGCTTCGAATACCTGAAGACCGCAGGGCGCTGACCCCGTGCACTGCCGCACCGGGCCAGAAACACTGCGCACCGCCCCCCCAAAAAAAACCTTATAAGAACAACGAATTAAATCTTTTTTTAGACAACGAATTAAGACGAATTACACGAATTTCACAAATTAAAGTGAATGACACGAATTATATGAAAAGAAACTACGTCTTTCAGACCTCATGGCCCGTGCGCGACTATGAGTGCGACATCGAGGGCATTGTCAACAATGCCCAGTACCTCCACTATTGCGAGCACACACGCCACCTGTTTCTCCAGCAGTGCGGCCTGAGCTTTGCCGGGCTGCACCGTCAGGGCACCGACGCTGTGGTGGCGCACATGAAGCTGTGGTATAAGGTGCCGCTGCGCCCCGACGACATCCTGCTCTCGTGCATGAACCTGCAGAAGACCAACGCCTTCAAGTACACGTTCCGGCACGACATCTATCGCCAGGCAGACGAGCGCCTCTGCTTCCGCGCCGAGGTGGAGCTGGTGTGCCTCGTCGGTGGACGTTTGTCGGCCAGCCCCGTCATCGACGAAGCCTTCCGGCCGTATGTGCAAGCCACAGGCGAGTAGCCGTTCGCGTGCACATCCGTATTGGCAAGCAGGATGATAAAAAAGAAAGCAGTTTTCTTTGCGGTCCCACGTCTTTTTTTTACCTTTGCACCGCCGTTTGCAACACCCCGCGGGGGGGGGAACGCCGGCAGACCTGCATATCAAGAAAAGAGAATCATGCCTTGTAAACAACCTACGAAAAGTATCGCCCGCAGAGTCGCTGCGGCGTTGCTGTGCCTGTGCCTGTCTGCAGGCCTCTGTTCGCCTCAGGCCCTTGCCCAGCCCGGCGGCCATCTGCAGAAGGAGAGCAAGAAGCTGGCAAAAGCGATGAAAACAGAGGGCTGGCAAGTGTTTGGCAGCGGAAAAAGCGTCAGGGAGGCTCTCGACGACCACTATGCCGCCCTGCAGCAGGGCAGCGGCAGACTGACGCCCATCGAAGGCTATGCCAAGGCCAGGGAGCTGAACGTGGCTGTGAAGAAGTCGCAAAACCATGCCGCGCAACAATATGCCGCGATGATGGAGACGAGCGTCGAGGGTAGCACCCAGACCGAGACGACATCTGCAACAGGCGACGCGGCCGGCAGCACGACAAAGCTCAGCTCCAACTTCCTGTCGTCAACACAACAAAAGGTGAAAGCGCTCAAACCAACCGCCGTCTTCTATCGCAACCTGGCCAACGGCTGGGTGGAGGTGAAGGCCCTCTACCTGATTGACACATCCCTGTGAAAATGAAAAAGACACTGTTCATTGCCTCCGTGCTGACACTGCTGTCCACATCAGCCGACGCGCAGCGCGTGGAAGAGCTCAGCGGAAGCTACGTCTATGTTCTGACCGACAACGACAACATCACCCTGAGAGAGGCCAAGCGCAAATGCATCGAGCTGGCCAAGGCCGAGGCCATCAAGCAGGAGTTTGGCGAAATGGTCACGTCAGACGTGATAGACACCAACGTCGAGACCAACGGCGAGGCCACAAGCTCATTCTTCTGGGAAAACACCGTGGCCATGGCCAAGGGAGAATGGCTGGGCGACACCCAGCAGCCTAAGCTCGACATGCGCTATGAAGACGGCAAACTGCTCATCACGGCCGAGGTGAAAGGCAAGGCAAGGGAAATCATCCAGTCGAAAATCGACCTGAAATGGGAGATCCTGAAGGAAGGGGCCGACGGCAGGAAGCCTGCCGGCAGCTTTGACAGCGGAGAGCGCATCTACGTCAGCTTCCGCTCGCCAGCCAACGGATATGTGGCCATCTACCTCATCGTGGGCGACGACGACACATCGTGTCTGCTGCCATACGCGAAAGACGCCGACGGACGCTTTGACGTCAGGGCCGGACACGACTACATCTTCTTCGACAGAGAGCAAGACCCGCAGGCCCAGCACTACCGGATGAAAACCAGACGCGAGCAGGAAGACAACCAGCTGGTCATCATCTTCTCGCCCAACCCCTTCACAAAATGCAACGACGTGTCGCTCGACAAGCTGCACCCCAACACGCTCAACACCCACGACTTCCAGAAATGGTTGCTCGGCTGCCAGCGGCTCGACCGCGACATGGTGGTCAGCAAGCGATGGATAAAGATAAACCAAAAGAAACAATAGTCCGCACACACAACAAAACCATACAAACATGAAAAAGAAACTATGCCTCTGCCTGGCCTGTCTGTGGGCCGCCCATGCCTTAGGACAGAAGGCCGACGAACAAGAGCTGCTGAAGAATGTCGACTGGAAGGAAGACAGCACCGAGATTACCACCATCAACGACATCGTTAAGACCCAGCAGGACCTGACCAGCAGACGACACAACGAGCAGCACTTCCGCAACGTGTGGTCCAGAAAGGGCTATGTCAACCTCAGCTACAACACCACCGCCATGCTCACGCCCGAGCAGGTCATCCCCACCGGGCTGGACGACGGCACCGTCGGCGACTTCAAGAGCAACTGGGGCGCGTCGCTGCAGGTGGGACACAGCTATGCCATGCACAAGAAGCCCATCGCCAACATGGTGCAGATAAACCTCGACTTCAGCTTCATCGACCTCAACGTCAACCACTTCAGCAGCGAAAGCACCGACCGCAAGCTCTACGACAGCAACACGCTGTGGAAGGACAACGACAAAGAGTATTTCTACACACCGTGGAACCTTGAGAAATACGACTTCAACTATGGCATGGCGCTCGGACCGTCGCTCTGCGTGGCTCCATTCACAAAGATAAACAGCCCGCAGCTGCACCACCTCAAGCTGAACTTCTTCTTCCATGTGGGCTACCATGTGTCGTTCCTCTACTTCAGGAACAACAGCGACGCCGACGCAAACACCACGCAGACAAAACTGACATACGAGGAAAGAACTGCCGCACAAAGGCGCGAGAAGATGGAAGACAACCTGAAGCTGGACCTGGGACACGGACTGACCACAAGCTTCGGTCTGAGCCTGACGTGGAAGGTCATTGGCGTGGGCTACGAGTGGCGTTCGGCCAAGCTTAAATATAAGTCGCTGTCAACAAACGACTTCGGCAACGAAACATACAAGTTCAAGGCTAACACCAATCGCGTTTTCATACAGTTCAGAATATAAGAACCCTTAACCCTAAATTCTATTTTCCTAACATGAAAAGACATATCCTCATGCTGTTGCTCTCGCTGCTCTGCACGCCAGAGCTCATGGCACAGTATAACACCAAAATCGAAGGCAAGTGCGGCGAAGACGTGAAGTGGAGCTTCGACGGCTTCACGCTCGTTATCTCAAACGTCAACAAGAAAGGCATGCCCGTCAGCATGACAGACTACAACGTCAGCCGGAACGTGGCCCCGTGGATAAAGAAGAAGCTGAACGTGCGCAAGGTGCAGATACAAAGCGGCGTGACCACGGTCGGCTCGTGTGCCTTTGCCAACTGCCAGTCGCTGCAGGAGGTCGTCTTCGAGAGCACAGCACTCGACAAGATTGGCTGGGGAGCCTTCCTCAACTGCAACCACCTGCGCAACATCTCGCTGCCCACGGTGCTCAACAACATTGAGACCATAGCCTTTGCCAACTGCACGTCGCTGCCGTCGGCCTCGATACCCGACCGCTGCCGCGTGGGCGACCAGGCATACGCCTCATGCAGCAACCTGAAAACCATCGACGTGGCTCCCACGGCCATCATCGGACATCTGGCCTTTGCCAACGAAGTGACCATCAACGGCAAGACACGCCACGCCATGTACACAGGAGAGCTGCGCCGGATGCCCGCATACATCACCACGGGCAACTGTCAGGAGTTCGGACTGTCGCAAGAGTCGGTAAGCAAATTCGCCACCACAGGGATCGCCCAGGTGGACTACGACTACGCCACATCGGACGTTGACACCGACATACCTGTCAACAACATCACACGACAGGACACCTACGCCCTCATCATCGGCAACCAAAACTATCGCTTCACCAGCGACGTGCCATACGCCATACACGACGCACGCGTCTTCGCCGAATACTGCAAGAAGACTCTCGGCATACCCGTGGAGAACATCCATATCACGGAGGATGCCACCAAGCAGATGATACTGGAAGAGGAGCTCGACGACTGGGTGTCACGCATACCCAATCGCCAGGACAAGCAGCTCATCATCTACTACGCAGGCCACGGCGTGCCCGACGTGAAGGACAAGAACAAGGCATACATACTGCCCACCGACGTGCGCGGCACCAACCCCAGGCGCGGCATTGCCCTCGACGACTTCTATGCGCGTATCGGCGAGCTGGCCTTTAACCGCACTTCTGTCTTGCTCGATGCCTGCTTTAGCGGCGTCAACCGCTACAACGAGGGCGTGACCGAAGGACTGCGCGAGGTGGAGGTAGAGGCCGAGGAGGCCAACTTCAGCAACGGCAACGTCGTCGTGCTCTCTGCCGCACAAGGCAACGAGACGGCCCAGGGCTACCCCGAGGAAGGTCACGGCCTGTTCACCTATTTCCTCCTGAAGGAACTGAAAGAAACCAACGGCTGGATACAACTGGGCGACCTGTCGGACAACGTCATAAAGAACGTGTCGCGCCAGGCACCGCAGCTGAAGATGCAAAAGAAGCAGACGCCTTCCGTCAGCCACTCTGACAACATGGCCGACACATGGCGCTTCCTGTCGTTCTGACAGGCATGGCAGAAAAACACGCGCCCGGCAATGCGCCGGGCGCGTGTTTTTTTTCGACAGGGTTTTTGCTTGTAGCCGAAAGGCTTTTCGGCTACAGGCGAAAGGCCTTTCACTTGTAGCCGAAAAGCTTTTTGCCTGTAGCCGAAAACCCTGACGGGGACTGTTTCGTACCTCAGCGGGGACTGTTTTGTACCCTGACGGGACCTGTTTTGTACCCGTGCTGCGACATAACAGAGTTGTTACACCCGCATGTGGCATACGTTAATTTTCTGAAAAAGCTTCTCAAAGTCAACGATTTTGACTATTTTTGCAGCCACCTACCGGTACGCAGGTGTCTCACCTGCGGCAGCCGCGGGTGAGACACCCGCATACCAGTGCAAAGCGGTGAAATAACCGTTAGTTATATAGAAGCGCACAACAACACACACATTCTATCCGATGAACAAGCCCGACATACCCAAGGAGTGGAACCAGTTCTACCTGAAAGACGTGTCGTTTGTCAACCTGATGACCCGACGCATCTTCAACGTCCTGATAGTGGCCAACCCCTACGATGCCTTCATGCTGGAAGACGACGGGCGCGTGGACGAGAAGCTCTTCGACGAGTATATGCAGCTGGGGCTGCGCTACCCCCCCACCTTCACTCAGGTCAGCACCATCGACGAGGCCAACGAGGCCCTGCACAGCTCGGACATCGACCTGGTCATCTGCATGCCCGGCACCGAAAACCGCTCGGCCTTCGGACACCAGCAGACGGAGAACGACGCCTTCAGCGTGGCCCGCCAGGTGAAGCAGGCCGCACCGCAGATACCGTGCGTGGTGCTGACACCCTTCAGCCACGGCATCACGCGGCGCATGGAGCACGAGGACCTCAACGCCTTCGACTATGTGTTCTGCTGGCTGGGCAACACCAACCTCATCCTGAGCATCATCAAGCTGCTTGAAGACCGCATGAACATCGACCACGACATCTCAGAGGCCGGCGTGCAGGTCATCATGCTGGTGGAAGACTCGATACGCTTCTACAGCTCCATACTGCCCAACCTGTACAACTACATACTGGCGCAGTGTAAGAATTTCTCGACCGAAGCCCTCAACCCCCACGCTGCGGCACAGCGCAAGCGCGGCCGGCCCAAGGTGGTGCTGGCGCGCAACTATGCCGAGGCCTGGGACCTGTACCAGCGCTACCACGACAACATGCTGGGTGTCATCAGCGACACGCGCTTCCCCATGCTTGCCCCCGACGGCCTGGGCGGGCCCGGCGGCGAAGGCGGCGACCCCGAGGCCGGACTGAAGCTGCTGGCCGCCATCAGGCAGCAGAACGAGTATGTGCCGCTGGTGCTGCAGAGCAGCGAGAGCAGCAACAGGGAGAAAGCCCTGGCCGCACGCTTCCACTTCATCGACAAAAACTCGAAGAGCCTTGAGCTGGACCTGCGCTCGCTGCTGGAAGAGCACTTCGGCTTCGGCGACTTCGTGTTCCGCGACCCCGCGACGAAGCGCGAGGTGGCACGCGTCCGAACCCTCAAGGAGCTGCAGGACCAGATCTTCACCATACCCGACGACTCGATGCTCTACCACGTCTCGCGCAACCACATGAGCCGCTGGCTGTCGGCCAGAGCCATCTTCCCCGTGTCGCAGTTTCTGAAGACCGTCACATGGCACAAGCTGCAGGACGTGCAGGCCCACCGACAGATCATCTTCGACGCCATCGTGCAGTATCGGCGCATGAAGAATATCGGCATCGTGGCCGTGTTCGACCGCGGCAAGTTTGACAAGTATGCCCACTTCGCACGCATTGGCGACGGCTCGCTCGGAGGCAAGGGACGCGGACTGGCTTTCATCGACAACATTCTGAAGCGCCACCCAGAGATAGGCCAGCTGCCGGGGGCCACCGTGCAGATACCCAAGACGGTGGTGCTGTGCACCGACTTCTTCGACCAGTTTATGGACCAGAACCGCCTCTATCCGCTGGCCATGAGCGACGCCCCCGACGAGCAGATACTCGAGGCCTTCCTGCGCGCCCAGCTGCCCGACTCGCTCATTGCCGACTTCTTCACCTTCTTCGACGCCGTGAAATGCCCGATAGCCGTACGCTCAAGCTCGCTGCTCGAAGACAGCCACTATCAGCCCTTTGCCGGAGTCTATTCCACCTACATGGTGCCATACCTCGACGACCGCTACGAGATGCTGCGCCAGCTGGCACAGTCGATAAAGGCGGTCTATGCCTCGGTCTTCTTCCGCGACTCGAAAGCGTATATGACCGCCACCGCGAACGTCATCGACCAGGAGAAGATGGCCGTCATACTGCAGGAGGTGGTGGGCCGGCAATACGGCGACCATTTCTATCCCACCTTCTCGGGCGTGCTGCGCTCGCTCAACTACTATCCCATAGGCGAGGAACGGGCCGAGGAGGGCATCGCCTCGCTGGCCCTGGGCCTGGGCAAGTATATCGTCGAGGGCGGACAGACACTGCGCGTGTCGCCCTACCACCCCACGCAGGTGCTCCAGACCAGCGAGATGGAGACGGCCCTGCGCGACACGCAGACTCGCTTCTATGCCCTCGACATGACGGCCGTGGCGGGCCGCGACATCAAGACCGACGACGGCTTCAACATCAAGCGGCTGCGCGTCAAGCAGGCCGACCAGGACGGCGCACTGCAGGGCATCGCCTCCACCTACGACCCGCTGGACCAGGTGATACGCCCCGGACTGTATGAGGGCGGACGCAAGGTGATCACCTTCGACGGCGTGCTCTGCCAGGGCACGTTCCCCCTGCCCGAGCTGCTGCGTGAGGCGCAGCGCCTCGGGGCTGAAGAGATGAAGCGCCCCGTGGAGATAGAGTTTGCCGGCAACCTGAACGCCGACGGCACGGGCGACTTCTACCTGCTGCAGATACGGCCCATCGTGGAAACGGGCCAGACGCTCGACGTGGCCCTGGACCAGATAGCCGATGCCGACTGTCTGTTGCGCAGCAACAACTCGCTCGGACATGGCATCAACGACGACGTGACCGACGTGGTCTATGTGAAGACGCCCGCCGATGTAGCCGCCGGCCAGCCGGCCGACGGTGCCGAACCGACCACCTATTCGGCAGCCGACAACCCACAGATAGCCGCCGAGATAGAGCAGATCAACCGCCGCTACCTGCACACCGAGGGCCTGAGCGAGGCCGACGCCGCCTGCCGCCGCAACGGCTACATACTGATAGGCCCCGGGCGATGGGGCAGCAGCGACCCCTGGCTGGGCATACCCGTGAAGTGGCCGCACATCTCGGCTGCCCGGCTCATCACCGAGGTGGGACTGAAGGGCTACCACGTCGATCCGTCGCAGGGAACGCACTTCTTCCAGAACCTCACATCGTTTGGCGTGGGCTATTTCACCATCTCGCCCTATCAGGGCAACGGTCTGCTGCGCCAGGAGCTACTCGACGCCATGCCGGCCGTGGAAGAGACGGCCCATGTGCGCGTGGTACGCTTCAGCCGCCCACTGCAGATCATGATGGACGGCCAGAAACAACAGGGCCTGGTCCGGCTGGCCCGCTGAGGGGGCCACATACGACAAAGCCGACGGGACAGCCTCTCAGGTCTTCTGAGGCTGTCCCGCCGGCTTGCTTTTGTCGTATGTGGCGCGCGTCTGCTGGCAGTCTGGCGGACGCGACACGTCGCGTCCCTACAGGGGCAGAAGACTGCCGCAAGGGTAAAGGAAGATTGCCCCGTGCAGCCACATACCCAAAGTAGGGGCAGGCTCTTTGCCAGCCCGATGCCCCCCAACGGGGCAATGTTCAGCGGTCATTATCGAGCTCATAGCCCAGGGGGTATGATGACAGCGATATGCTCGCCCTGCGGCCGGCCCAATATGACGCTTGCGTTGTGAAACGGAGCAAGAAAGGGCAAAAGCACTGTTCTGCGCCTGTCAACGCTCACGAGGGCGATGTCCTCTCAAAATGCTTTTGCCCCTTCGGGGCGTTGGCTACGCCGCCTATTACCCGGGGCGTTCTTGCCTTGCAAGCGACCAGAGGTCGAGCGGCCCCGGGCTATGAGCTCATTGCCCCTTCGGGGCGTTGTCGGACAATTGCAGATAATCGTATGCTTTACACAGTACATGTTCCAAATTATCAAATTGTCTATCTGTCTGTCTAAATGTCTATCTGTCTAATTGTCTATCTGTCTAATTGTCTATCTGTCTAATTGTCTATCTGTCTATTGTCTATCTGTCTAATTGTCTATCTGTCTATCTGTCTAAATGTCTATCTGTCTAAATGTCTATCTGTCTATCTGTCTAAATGTCTATCTGTCTATCTGTCTATCCGTCTAAATGTCTATCTGTCTAAATGTCTATCCGTCTAATTGTCTAATTGTCTATCCGCGCCGACGGGTTTTGCCTGCCGACTTGTGTGACGGGGCCTGTTGTTTGCCGGCGGGGGTGTTGGCCAGCACGAAGTCGAGCTGTCGTTTCTCCACGTTGGCTCTTGCCACGCGTATGCGTATGGGGTCGCCCAGCTGATAGACCTTGTGGTTGCGACGGCCGCGCAGACGGTAGTTCTGCTCGTCGAAGTCGTAGTAGTCGCCTGTCAGGTCGTGCATACCCACCATGCCCTCGCAGTGGTTTTCGTCTATCTCGCAATAGATGCCATAGCTCTGCACGCCCGAGATGTGGGCATCGAAATCTTGGCCGATGTAGTCAGACATAAACTCCACCATCTTCATCTTTATGCTCTCGCGTTCGGCCTGCTGTGCCAGCTGCTCCATGTCCGACGAGTGTTTGCACTCGTCTTCGAAATGATGCTGGTTGGCCGAGCGTCCGCCCTGCTGGTAACGCGTCAGCAGCCGGTGAACCATCATGTCGGGATAGCGGCGTATGGGCGACGTGAAATGAGTGTAGTAGTCGAACGCCAGACCGTAGTGGCCGATGTTGTGTGTGCTGTACTTAGCTTTCATCATAGCCCTGAGCGCCACCGTCTCTATCAGGTTCTGCTCTTTGTGTCCCTGGCAGTCGAGCATCAGCTTGTTCATGGCCTTGGCCACGGCCCCTTTCGAGCCTGTGGTCTTCATCTTGTAGCCAAACTTGACGACAAACTCGCGCAGCTGCTCCACCTTGGTGGGGTCCGGCTCATCGTGTATGCGATAGACAAAGGTCTTGGCCGCTTTCGCGCTTGTCGGCTTGCGGCCATCGGCTTTCTTGCCCTCTGCACACTGTGCACCTATGTATTCAGCCACCTGGCGGTTGGCCAGCAGCATAAACTCCTCGATGAGCTGTGTGGCCAGGTTGCTCTTCTTGTAGTAGCAGCGCGTGGGGTGTCCGTGCTGGTCCACGTCGAAGTGCAGCTCCTCGCGGTCGAAGCGCACGGCCCCGGCCTTGAAGCGCCGCTCGCGCAGCTGCTGGGCCAGCAGCGACAGCGTTTTCAGTGCATGGTGGAGCATGTGGGTGGGACTGTCCGTTCGCGCTTCCTCTTCTTTTTCCAGCATCTCGAGGGCCTCCTCATAACAGAGGCGATGGTCGCTGTTGATGACGGTGTGGCGCAGTCGCCAGTCGAGTATGTTAGCCTGCCCGTCCAGGTTGAAGACGACGCTGTAGCACAGCTTGTCCTCGTGCGGTCGCAGCGAACAGATGTTGTTGCACAGGCGCTCCGGCAGCATCGGTATGGTTCTGTCAACAAGATATACGCTCGTGGCGCGCTGTTCGGCCTCGCGGTCAATGATGTCACGCTCCTTGACATAGTGGCTCACGTCGGCTATGTGCACTCCCACCTCATATACGGCAGCGCCGGCCGGCGACCGGCCATCCAGGGTTCGGAACGACAGGGCGTCGTCGAAGTCCTTCGCGTCCTTGGGGTCGATGGTGAAGGTGAGCACCTGCCGGAAGTCCTCGCGGCCCTCAAGGTCGGCCGCCGCGATGGTGTCGGCTATCTTGTTGGCAGCCTGCTCCACGCGCTCGGGGTATTTGTATGGCAGCCCATACTTGGCCAGTATGGCGTGCATCTCCACCGTGTTGTCGCCGCGCTCGCCCAGCACATCGACCACCTCGCCCACGATGGTCTTCTGCTCGGCCGTGGGCCACTGTGTGATCCTGACCACGGCCACGTCGCCGTTCTTGCCGCCGTGCAGCTTCTTCTTAGGTATGATGATGTCGTGCACGAAGATGTTACCCTCTGTCTGCAGGAAGGCAAAGTCGGGTTCCACCACCAGCTGCCCCACTGCCTGATCCATCTTGTGCGACAGTATTTCCGTCACGACGGCCTCCTTGATATGGTTCAGCCGGCGCGCCATATAGACCACGCGAACGCGGTCGCCGTTGAGGGCGAACATCGAGTTGCGCTCGGCCACAAAGACGGGCGTGCCGCCGTCGTCGGGCTGGAAGGTGTTCTTGCCGTTTGCCTTGCGCACAAAGGTTCCCTCGGCTATCTGTGTGCGCTCGTTGAGCCGGTAGCCACTGTCGCCGTCTTTCGAGAGGAAATCCTCCCAGGCCATGTTTTCCAGCACGTCGAGCACCTGCATGCGGGCCGGGTGCTGCCGCACCTTTAGATGGGTGAAGATGTCGCCGGTAGTCAGCGTCTGCATGGGGTGCGCGCGGAACAGGGCCTCCAGCGCGTCGGTCAGTCGTTTGCGGCTGAAACGTCCGCTCGTTTTCTTGCTCATTTTTTTGTGGAGTTGAGGAGTTGAGGAGTTGGGGAGTTGGGGAGTCGGGGAGTTGAGGAGTTGAGGAGTTGGGGAGTCGGGGAGTTGATGAGTTGGGGAGTCGGGGAGTAAGGAACTGACACGAAAAAAGTTTGCATTTATGTTTTCATTCGTGTCATTCGTATGTTTCTTATTATTTAATGATTATCCGCAGTTATCCCATAGCGCCCCGAAGGGGCAGTGAGCTGTCAGCCCAGGGCACCGCCCTGGGTATTTGTGAGCAATGCTTTTGCCCTTTCAGGGCGAACGTTGACTCCATCTTCCACCCAGGGCGATGCCCTGGGCTAAGGGCTCTCTGGCCTTTCAGGCCGCCAATCGGATACATGCGGATAATAATACTTTATTTCGTGTAATTCGTTTTAATTCGATGTATAAAAAGTTTAATTCCGTTTAATTCGTTGTATAAAAAGTTTAATTCGTTGTATAAAAAGAATGACTGTAAACTTTCTTCCTAAGTAGATTGGCAAGGAAGGGTCTTTTGTGGAGTTGTGGAGTAAGTAGATTAGTAGGTGTAGGGAAACTGTAGGATAAGATGTTTTGGTGTTGAGCGGTTGTAGCGTTCGGGAGTCAATAAAAAGAAGAGGCCGCACCAGCGATGTGATGAAAACTCCATTGTAATATGTTTTGGGATTCCTCCGCCTTTGTAATCCACCGGCAACGAGTGCTATCCTCGGTCGGTCGCCCCGTGAGGCTCCGCTGTAGGAATGTGGCCCGCCATTGGCTAAAGGAGTTGTCCCGGTTTTCATTTTTAATCTGATGAGTATCCCGATCTGCCCCAGTGCGGCCTTGTTGTCTGCGCTGCGGCTGTGTGTCCACCGATGGAACGCAGCCGCCGCTCGCTATGTCTTCTTTGTACCCAGAGCCGGGGTCGAACCGGCACACCTTGCGGTATTGGTGTTTGAGACCAACGCGTCTACCGATTCCGCCATCTGGGCCTCAATTATGTGTGCAAAGGTACGCAGAATATTTTAATGTGCCAAACGTTTTGCGAAAAATAGTTGAAAAAAACGAAAAACATAGAAAAAGATTTGCCGGTAACGAACATTTCGGTTATCTTTGCGTTGTAATACTTGAAAAAACACATCTACATGTTAAAGCCTGAGCTAAAGACCCTGCATAGCAAGCACTATGCCGTTATCCTTGCCGGTGGCAGCGGCACCCGCCTGTGGCCCGCCAGCCGAAGTGAATGTCCCAAGCAGTTTCTCGATTTCTTCTCCACCGGGCAGACGCAGCTGCAGTCCACCTACGAGCGCATGTGCGCCCTGCTGCCGCGCGAGAATGTGCTGGTGACAACCCTTGAAGCCTATCGTCCCCTGGTGGAGCAGCAGCTGCCCGGGTTGCCTGCCGACAACCTGCTGTCAGAGAGCGTGGCGCGCGGCACGGCGCTGTCCGTCTGTTGGGCTGCCACACGCATCAAGGCCCGCTGCCCCGAGGGGGTGCTGGTGGTGGTGCCCAGCGACCAGCTGATAACCGAGACCGACCTCTTCCACGACGACGTGGCATACGCCCTGAGCTTCGTCGAGCGCACCAACGTGCTGCTCACGATGGGCATCGTGCCCACACGTCCCGAGCCGGGCTATGGCTACATACAGATGGGCGAGGAGCACCCGCACGACAGCGGCCGCACCTTCTGGGTGAAATCGTTCACAGAGAAGCCCGAGCGACAGTTTGCACAGATATTCATGGACAGCGGCGAGTTTCTCTGGAACACCGGCGTCGTCGTAGCCACGGCCGAGACCTTGTGCAGCTGTTGCGCCCACCTGTTTCCCGAGTATGACAGCCTGGAGTGTGCCGATGTCAGCCAGATGTGGGCACAGCTGCCCCACATGTCGCTCGACCGCGGAGTGCTGGAGCGCGCCGACAACGTGTGCGTGCTGCGCTGCCGCTTCGGCTGGGCCGACCTGGGCTCGTGGCACTCCGTCTATGAGAGCCGCCATAAGGTGGAAGGCGACAACGTGGTGGCCTGCGGGCAGGCCATACTGGACGACTGCCACGGCCTGGTGGTACACCTGCCGGCAGACCACACGGCCATCATCAACGGCCTCGACGACTGCATCGTGGTTGACACGGGCCAGGTGCTGCTGATATGCCGACGTGCCGACTCGTCGCAGCTGATAAAGAAATACCGCGCCGAGATGTCGCTCAGGCAGCAGTAGCCGCTTATGCCCCCCGTACAGCACGCCGCACGGCGAATTGTAAGGCGAAAATTTGACTGTTACGGCGGAAATGCATAACTTTGCACCTGCGCAGGCAATGAAGGTCTGCGCAGACGCTTCCGCGAACACTCAATCCGAAAGTTACAATGATTTACATAGACAAAGGGAACTCGGCCTTCCGCCAATGCCGCAACAGCGAATACATTGACAAGTCGGGGCTTATCGCTGTCGTCAACCGCACGCTCTTCACCGAGCAGAAATTCTCCTGTGTGACACGCAGCCGCCGCTTCGGCAAGTCGATGGCGGCCAAGATGCTTGCCGCCTACTACGACCGCTCGTGCGACTCGCGGCAGCTCTTCGCCGACCTGCAGATAGCCCGAGACCCCACGTTTGAGCGACACCTGAACAGATACCCCGTGGTTTATCTCGACCTCTCGGCCTTCAGCCGCGACCTGCCCAAGGGCGACATGGTCAGGCGCATGGAGAAAGCTCTTATAGCCGACATACGCACAGCATATCCCAAGGTGGCGGCGCCGCGCGGCGGAAGCCTCATGGACTACCTGCTGCGCATCCATACGGCCACGGGCGACACCTTCATCTTCATCATCGACGAATGGGACGCCATACTGCGCGAGTGTGCACAGGACCCCAAGCTGCCCAACCAGACCGACGACTACGTCACCTGGCTGCGCTCCATGTTCAAGGACGTGCTCGCAATGGAGGTGTTCGCCGGCGTGTACATGACGGGGATCCTGCCCATCAAGAAATACAAGACACAGTCGGCCATGAACAATTTCCTGGAGTATTCCATGGTGGAACCGCGAAAGATGGCCCAATTCTTTGGCTTCACCCGGGAGGAAGTGAAGCAGCTGGCGACGAAGCACCAGATGGACTTCGACGAACTGGAGAAATGGTACGACGGCTACCAGATAGGTCCGCAGCCGTCGATGTTCAATCCCAACTCGGTGATGCAGGCCGTGGACATAGGCCGCTGCCGCAGCTTCTGGGCCAGCACCGGAGCCTTCGACAGCATTGCCGGATATATCGACATGGACTTCGACGGGCTGAAGCAAGACATCATAGCCATGCTCGCCGGGGAGCGGGCAAATGTGAACACCACCAAGTTCCGCAACGACCTCTCTGCCATACGCAGCCGTGACGACGTGCTCACCGTGCTCATACACTTGGGCTACCTGGCTTTCGATTGGGAACACCGTGAGTGCTATGTGCCCAACTATGAGGTGTCGGAAGAACTGGCCAACGCCGTCGAGGAGACAGGATGGAAGGAGGTGGCAAAGTCTCTTGAGCAGTCGCGTCATCTCTTAGAGGCCACCATACGCGGCGACGGGCAGGCGGTGGCACGCATGGTGGCAGACGCACACCGCGACAACACCAGCCTGATTAAGTACAGCGACGAAAATTCTATGGCCTGTGTGCTCGCCATTGCCTACTACTATGCCCATGGCGACTATATCTTCCACCGCGAGTATCAGACGGGCACCGGCTTTGCTGACCTGGTGCTAATACCGCGCAAGAACGTCGTTACACCGGCAATCATCGTAGAGCTGAAATACGACGACACGGCGGACACAGCCCTCAGACAGATACACCGGCAGCAATACCCGCAGAAGGTGGCTGAGTACACGGGCGACATGCTCCTCGTTGCCATCAGCTACGACAAGAAAACTAAGGAGCACCGATGCAGGATCGAAAAAACGACAATCCTTCCACACTGATGGCCGAAAAAGATCCGCAATCCGGCCACAGTGAACATAAGGGCAAAGGGCATTTGTCATCTGTCTTTTTTCTTACATGCTGTAGAAGTCGCCTGCATTGTACAGTTTCTCCAGATCCACCTCGTTGGGCTGCCATGTGCGCACCCTGATTTGTGGCTGCTCGTGGTCGGTCATGTTTACAAGCAGAAACAGGTAGCCGCGGTCGCTGTAGGTGCTGGAGCTGTACTCCTGTCCTATCTGTATGGCGAACAGTTCTTCGTCGTTGTATTTCTCAATCCATTGCACGTCGTTGTTGCTGAAGCGCAGGTTGATGAACTCGTTGCGCCGGAAACAGCGGTTCAGGTTGCGCAGATACTCCTCCTTGGTGTAACGGTTGTAGCGTATCACCTGCTGACCTTCCACGCTGATGGGCCGCTCATTGGCAGACGGTTTTGCGGCGTGCCGTGCCAGGTTTCCCACGATGATGATGGCATCGTCGGCAAAGATGTTCCTGATGTAGTCGGAGTCCTTCAGGCAGTAGGCTGTCTTGTAGTTCTCCATAAACTCCATGATGAGTTCCTTCGTCTCGTCATTCCATCCGGGGTGCTTGCACAGAATGTCGTTTTCGGCCACCTGTCCCAGTCCGAAGGTCAGGTTAGCTATCTTTCCGTTCTTGTCGAAGGTGAGCACAACGTCTTCCACGAAGGTCTTTTTCCCTCCCCGCATGAACGAGAACGCCATCTGCAGGCCGCGGGCCACCACCTGTTGGTTCATGCCTCGGAAGAACACGATGTCGGGTGTGCCGACGATGCGTCCTCTGCCGTACTTCACCAGTTCGCGCCAGCGCAGCAGTCCGTCGATGGTGAAGAGGCGGTCTGCCGAGGCATAGCGCCGGGTCCGGACAGCCTCTGTCACCTTCTCTATGGCCTGCAGCTGGGCCGCAGTAGGTTCTACTGTCTGGCCGCTGCCCGGCTGCAGGTGCACGCCCGTCTGCGTGGGCGAGATGGCCGGGCCCGGCTCAGCCACTGTCGCCGCAGGGCCTGGCTTGTTGGCGGTGCCTCCTGTCTTCCTGGCTTGCACGGTCAGCTCGGCGCTTCGGAACGCCTTGCGCGGAATGACCTCCAGCACGCTCTTCATCTCGTTGTCGCCCTGTGCCAGGGCCTTGTATTCATACTCCAGCGTCAGGTGGTAGGTGTCGGTATGGTAGCCGGGAGCCATCTCTAAGTGTGCGCGTCCGTCTTTGGCGTCGCCCCGGCAGTCCATGCGCCCGTCGGAGTAGCTGAAGTGCAGGCTTGACACCGGTTGCCCGTCATAGCTCACCAGCAGGTCCACATAGTCGTCTTCCTGCTTCTCAAAGGCCACTGCCACCTTTCCCAGCACCTCGTCTATGCGCAACGGCAGCCAGTTGAGCAGTATATGGCCGGCATTGTCGCGCACCTGTGCCGGGTGCTGCAGCGACCGGAGCAGCGTATAGGCCCAGTAGTAGTATTGCAGGCTGAAGTCCACCTTTCGCTGTTGCAGGGCTTCTTCGGCCGTTGCCACCATGTCGCGTATCATGTCAACGCGCTCGCTGAAGATGCGTTCCAGCTCTTCGCGCTTCATGTAGCGCCGCACGGTCACGTCGGGCTCCAGGCCCACGGATGGCCATTTCTTCACGTTGTTCAGGTGCGAAAAGGGGTAGGTCCTTATGCAGCTGGTCACCTTCTTGCGTTGCTCTGTCTGGTCGTTGGTGCCGCTCTCTTCGTACAGCAGGTGGAAGTCGGCCGACACGTATGTGGCAATTTGCGAGGTCAGATCGGCCAGGGCCGCCTTGTCGGCCTCGGCCTCGGTGCGTCCGTGGCCAACACCATAGTAGTAGTCGTCAGACATCAGTATCTCGTCCCAGTCTAAATTCTGTGCTTGGGCCGCGATACACGGCAGTAGTGTCAGTGGCAGCAGGGCCAGTATGTTTCTCAGCTTTATCATTCTGTCGGGCTTTGGGCTCATTGTTCAACAGATCTGTTTTCAGCCTGCAAAATTAAGTGTTTTCCGCGGGCTGCCAAAACATTTCTGTGGTTATTTGTCAAAAAAGTCGTGCAGAATTTGGGTGATTGAAAGGAAAGCACTAATTTTGCTTCCGACTTATGCCTATCGCCTGCCGTGACGGCGGTCAGCCTCACCGACAAGCGTCGAGGCGCAGCAGGCGTGCAGCCCCGCGCAGGGCCCAAAACGACATTAACATACCTCCATAATAACAATCCAAAATGAATTCTCCGGCCAAGGGGCTATTACCCATCTTGTTGTGTCTTCTCCTTTCGTCAGTGCCTGTCCTGGCCCAGCAGAAGCTCACTTTTGCTGTGATATCGTTCGAGCAGTCACTTAACGAACTCACGGCACAGAACCCTCAGTATGAACGGCGCGACGGCGGCGGCGACCGCTACGCCATTGTCAGGGTGAAGACCACTTCGCCCGACGACGACCTGCGGGAGTATCAGTTCAACTTCGGACTGCTGAAGCACATCGTCGGTGGGATGCACGACGACGAGCTGTGGGTCTATGTGCAGCGCAACGCCAAGTCGGTCACCATCAGCCGTAAGGGTTACGCTACCATCAAGCAGTACGACCTGCGCACCACCATCCAGCCAGGCTGTACCTACGTCATGCAGCTTTCGCCGGAGGCTGCCCCCGTCTCCCTGCAGACTGTCAAGTTCAACGTGGTGCCGGCCGATGCCAAGGCGGTAGTGACGGTGCAGAGCGACCAGAAGGGTGCACAGACAGAGCGGCTGGACAGCGTGGACCCCAGCGGTGCCATTGCCAAGTCGTTGCCACTCGGCACCTACACCTACACCATCATGGCCCCCGACTACAAGCCGTACGAGAGGCGGCTCCTGCTCAACGAGCCCAACCAGACGCTGGTGGAGAAGGTGGTGCTCGAGCCCGACTTTGCCGAGATGACGCTGCGCGCAACACCAGAGGCCGACATCTACGTCAACGGCGAGTTGCACGGCCGCGGCACCTGGGCCGGACGCATGAAGTCGGGCACCTACGAGGTGGAGTGCAGGCAGCAGAGGCACAAGCCGAGTGCGCTCACGCTCACCGTGCGGGCCGGCGAGCCGCGCACCGTCAACCTGCCTACCCCCACGCCCATCACCGGCACCCTGAACGTCACCTCACGGCCGTTAGGCGCCACCATCACCATCGATGGCAAGGGCTACGGGCAGACCCCCAAGAGCATTGAGCAGCTGCCCATCGGTCAGCACCGTCTCACGCTGGCCAGAGCCAACTATACCACTGAGCAGCGCGACTTCGAGATCAAGGAGAATGAGACCACCGAGGTTGACGTCACCCTTAACGACATAGCCCGCATGACCATTGCCTCCTCGCCCTCAGGCGCACAGCTCTCCATCGACGGCAAGGCGGTGGGCCAGACACCCTACTCGGCCGACATGGCCTCGGGCGACTATCAGCTGCGGCTCGCCTACAAGGGCTACCGCGACTTTTCGGCACGCGTACACCTGGACAGCAGCCAGCCCGCCACCACCATCACCCTGCGCCGCCAGCACCTGCGCCCTACGGGCGGCTACCTGTCTGTACAGGCCCAGAGGGGGCAGCTCATGGCGGCGGGCGGAGCCGTGGGGGCCTACATATATAATGTTAATGTGGAGGCTACATACCTCATGGGGCTCTCCAACAGCGGCGACATCTACTGGAACAGCACCGCCGACGGCGAGCGGCCGCGGCTGCTCTGCTATAAGCCCACGGTCATGGGGCTGCGCCTGGGCTACGGCATCATCCTGGGCACACGCGCCCGCCTCACGCCGCAGGCAGGCATGAGTGCCGTGCAGCTGAAGAGCAACGACGGCTCGTCAAAGGGCTCGGCCACAGCCGCAACGGTCGGCCTGCGGGCCGACTACGCCGTTCTCTCACACATGGCGCTCTTCGCCGCCCCCGAAATGTCGGTGGCCCTTAGCAAGAGCGACGTCTTCAGCCAGCTGGCCGACGTCTCATCAAAGATAAAGGCCTGGGGCACCGGCTTCAACCTCCGTGCCGGGCTGATGGTTTACTTCTAAGGCATATAATTTTCAAGGTTTGAAAATATGGACGGACGACCAGATCGCGAACTGCAGAATCGTGTTACTAAAAGGCAATAGATTAATCAAACCCCAAATGCCCACTAAAGGGTGGGAAACTTCAGTAAAATAAGTGGTTAACCGTAAACAACAGCGAAGATGAAACATACCGTGCCCATGCGAATATCATACCTTCTCGCCCCCACTGTTTCTCTTTTTTCAGTCTCTCTGGCTTCTGCGTTGCTCCTTGCCTGTCAGGACGGCAACGACTTCAGCCAGAGCTACACACCCTCGCTCGAGGCACACTACCTGCACCTGCCCGCCAACACGATAGCCATGCCGGCCAGCGGAGAGGCAAAGAAGCTGCAGGTGGAGGCACAGGACACTCCCTGGCAGTTCTCGGGCATGGCCTCATGGCTCAACATCGACCCCGCCACGGGGAGCGGAAACAGCACCTCTACCGTCACGGCCACCGAGAACACGTCGGCCGACACGGTGCGCACCAGCACCGTGCTCTTTGCCTCGACACTCAACACCTACCCCTACAGCAACAGGCTGACCGTGACGCAGGACAAGGCCACGCCCCACATCACGCCGAGCACCGGCGCGCTCACCTTCAGCCAGGGGGCGGCAACGCAGCAGTTCACCGTCGCGGCCAACGTGACGTGGACACTCGAGACACCTGCCGCGGCGTGGCTCACCCTCAGGCGCGATGGCAACACCGTCACAGTGGCCGTAGCGGAGAACCAGAGCCTCACCCCACGCGAGGCTACGCTCTACCTTGCCGGCGGCGCTGTCAGGACATCGGTGACGGTGACCCAGCAGGGGGCCGCCCAGCCCGTGGTGAGCGACGAGTCGCTGCTGTTTCAGAACAACGGCGGCACGGCCCGCATCAACCTCACTACCGAGGTGGCTTGGACGGCTACCATCTCTGACGGTGCCACAGCCTGGCTCACCGTCGGCCCCACCGAGGGGCAGGCCGGCACCACGGCCCTCGTCGTGCAGGCCATGCCCAACGCCACCACCGACGTGCGCAGCGGCCACGTCTATGTACTGTTCGGACAGAACCGCGTGCTCGACATACCGGTGGAGCAACAGGCCAGCTACCTGCGTCTTACGGGCCAGCTGCGCTCCTTCGCCGCCGCCGCCGAGAGCCAGCAGCTGACGGTGGAGGGCAACAGCTCGTGGCAGCTGACAGAGAAGCCCGCCTGGCTCACCGTCAGCCCCACCGCGGCCGACGGCAGCGCCACGCTGACGCTGACAGCCGCCGACAACTGGAGCCTCAGCCAGCGCAGCGGCGTGCTGCGCATAGGGCGCGAGGGCACCACCCTGGCAGCCGAGCTGACCGTCACACAGCAGGGCCGCCACTTCGACGACCTCATCTCGTCGCTCTCCTTCACCGACCAGGCGGGCACGCAGACCGTGGAGCTGAGCACCGACGGACAGTGGACGGCCACCACCTCCGACCCGTCGTGGCTCGGCGTCGCTCCCGCCTCGGGCACGGGCAACACCCTGCTGACAGTAACGGTGGCAGAGAACAACACCGACGGAGAGCGCGACGGCTTCGTCACCGTCAGCGTTGACGGCACCGCGAAGACCATCGCCGTGACACAGCAGGGCAAGTACTTCACCATCGCCCCCACTGACCTGGCCGAGCTGCCCTCCACGGGCGGCACCCACTCGCTCCACATCGCAACCAACGAGGCATGGACGTCACAGAGCAGCTCCACATGGATGGTCGTCTCGGCACGGCAGGGACAGGGCGACATCGACGTCACGCTGACCGCCCCCGACAACGCGTCGGCACAGGCACGGCGCGACACCACCACCTTCGCACCGCAGCACCTGCAGCCCGTGCGCGTCGTCACGCGGCAGGCGGCACGCTACCTCACCCTCGGCACCGACGCGCTCACCTTCACCGGCAGGGCCGCCACGCAGCAGGTCGGCGTGCAGACTGACGGCACCTTCACCGCCACGAGCAGCGACACTGACTGGTGCACCGTAGGCTGTGAGCAGGGCTCGGTAGCCATAGCCGTGACAGAGAACAGCGGCAGCACCGAGCGCGAAGCCACCGTCACCGTCAGCATGACAGGACTGCGCGCGGGCGAGACCCTGAGCCGCCACATACGCGTCAGCCAGCGGCCCCTCGGCATCGCGGCCAACCTCGACGGCTATGGCGACGAGCAGCAGTGGGACATCTACGTCGGCACCGACTTCACCGTTACCGTCACCCCCTACGGCTCAGAGCAGTCGTGGGACTGAAGTGAAAAAAGAGTAAAGCCTGAAATATAGAAACGTTGAGTAAAAGTTTGTCTTAACCATCTGCTATCCATGAACAAGTCCTTCCTCCTCACCCCCTTACTCCCATTGCTGACGGCCTGCACATCCGACGAGCAGCCCCTGACCTCACGCCCTGAGACGCCTGTGGCCGAGCTGTCGGCCCCGATGACCATGCACCTGCAGGTCATCGGCTTCGACGACAGCCAGACGCGTGCCTCCACTGCCCACCAGTGGACAGACGGCGCCATGCTCTACCTGCATTTCTACAACGGCCAGAAGCACTTCCGCGGCACCGCTACCTACAGCGCCGACGACGACAGCTGGACATGCACACGCGCCGGCGAGCTGGCCGCCGCCGACCGCTGCGAGGCATACTACTTCGAAGGGGCCTCAACCGACAACGTGCGCAGCGTCAGCCTTACGCCGGCCAACGCCGTCTATGCCGACCAGCAGGCGACCTACACCTACGAGGAAGGCACCGTCGAGCTCCTGGCCACCCTGCACCCGCTGACCGCACGCCTCCGGTTAAAAGGCACGCCCGGCCTGGGCGCCTCGCTCTCCGGCGTGTTACACTACACCGGCTACAACGCCGATACCAACACCCTCGGCACAGCCACAACGGCCGTCAGCGCGCAGGTGGCAGCCGACGGCTTCACCGGCTACCAGCATCTACTCTTCGCCGACACCGACACACGCCGTCTCTCGCTAACCAACAGCGCCGACGGCAGCAACGTCAACTTCAGCCTCTCCTTCCCCGAAGGGGTGCTATCACCCGGCACCACCGGCTACATCACCATACCAACCCTCGCCACCAACCGGGGGTGGGAGGTGAACTACTGATAACACACCTGCAACACATCGAACGTACAACATGAAAAAGATATACCTGTTCCTTGCCGCAGCATTGCTGACGGCCTGCACCACCGAGCTGCAGCAGGACGAGAGCTCAGCGCCCCGGCACCATGCACGGCTGGAGCTGCAGCCGCGCATAGTCTGCTTCGCCGAGAACGAAGGCCAGGGCACCACCCGCGCCGATGCCGGCTGGACGTGGCCCGACGGTGCCGTCATCTACATGCAGTACTACAACGGCACTGAGCGCATCACCGGCCATGCCATCTACAATGCCGCCGAGGCGTCGTGGGAGGGATACTTCAACGGTCAGCTCGCTGCCAGCGGCCGCTGCGAGCTCTACCACCTCGAGGGGGCAGCCGTCAACGGCACGGGCGCAACGGCAGACAGGCCCCTGCAGCATGTCAGCCTCACACCTGCCAACGCCGTCTATGCCGACCGCGAGGCCACCTACGCCCTGGGGCAGGGCACCGTCAGGGTGCAGGCCGCCCTAAAGCCCCTCACCGCACGACTGCGCATGAAGGGCAGCCGGGGCCTGACGGCCGAGGTCTATGGACTGACGCGCTACACCGCCTACGACGCCGAGCAGGACACTCTCAGTGCCGACACCACGGCCCTCACGGTCAGCATCGGCAACGACGGCTACAGCACCCGTCAGCACGTGCTCTTCACCCACCCCGACACGCGGCAGCTCAGCCTGATCAACAACCAGGACGACGACCTGCTCTTCACCCGCAGATTCAGCACGCAGGTGCTCACCGCCGGCACTGCCGGCTACATCACCATCCCCACAGCGGCCACCAACACCGGCTGGGAAGAGCGAGAGAAAGACAAGGTCAGTGCCTCGCCCACCACGCTCACCTTCGCCTGGGATGAAACCACGGCGCAGACCGTCAGCGTAAGCTCCAACGGCGCGTGGACGGCCACCACCACCGCCTCGTGGCTGACCGTCGGCGGCGGCTCGGGCACGGCGGACGGCAGCTTCACCGTGCGACCCAACAGCAACAAAACCGGCAGCACCGCCCGCACGGCCACCGTCACCGTCAGCTGCGGCACCGCAACACCCGTTACCATCAGCGTGACGCAGAATACAAAAACGACAGAAGGCTATGACAATGGCCATGCATGGGTGGACCTCGGCCTCTCAGTCCGCTGGGCCACGATGAACGTGGGCGCGTCTTCCGCTACCGACTATGGCGACTATTATGCCTGGGGCGAAACAACGACAAAAAGCAGCTATTTATGGAGAACATACAAGTACTGTAATGGAAGCTATTCGACGTTGACAAAGTACAACAACTCATCCTCATACGGTACCGTTGACAACAAGACCACTCTTGAACCCGCCGACGATGTGGCCCATGTGAAATGGGGAGGCAACTGGCGCATGCCTACCTACAGCGAATTGTTAGAACTGTACGACAATTGTGACAGGACATGGTATGAAGAAGGCAACACGGAGTTTGGCGGAGTGGCTGGCTGGAAGGTGACCAGCAAGAAAGACGGCTACACCGACAAGTACATCTTCCTCCCCGCTGCGGGCTTTCGGGCCGACACGGTCCTCGACTGCGCAGGCTCGGACGGCTACTACTGGTCGTCATCGCTCAACGAGGCGGACCCGAACAGCGCCCACGACCTCTACTTCTACAGCAGCGGCCACGGCCTGAGCTACGGCAGCCACCGCTGCTACGGTTATAGTGTGCGTCCTGTCTCAGAACAATAATTTAATTATTCAATTTATTCAATCTATTTAATTTATTCAAAATATTTAAGATTTAATTATTCATTGACCCGTAGCCGCATGGCCCCCTCCGGCCGAAAGCCGGAAAATTTTTCAGAAAAAAAAGGACTTAACGGAAAAACTAAACATCGACAAGCAGACGGTGCCCGGCTCGCTGGTGTTCTTTGTCGAAGGGAGTTTCTATTCGGGCTATGAACGCACTGCCTTCCTGTCTGCGCGCCTGCTGCCATTTGTTACTCTTTATATTTTTTCGACCGATGACGATACTTGAGACTAAACGGATATAAAAAACGCCGAGGCTCCTTGCGGATGTCTCGGCGGATATTTTCGATGAAGAATAGGGGCAATGTCAGTACTCGATGAGGTCGAGGCCCTGTGCGCGATAGAAGGGGAACTTCTCATCGCTTGACAGCAGGGGCAGACGCTCGGTGATGGCGTGGGCGATAATCATGTGGTCGCTCGGATCGCGGTGGTCCTGTCCGAAGTTCAGGTGCAGACGGCTGTAGGCATAGCCTACGTCGGGGCGCACGGGCAGGAATTCGATGTTCAGTTCGTCCTCCACAGTTCTGAGCACATCCTCCGATGTCTTCCAATAGCGGTTGAGCAACTTCTTGTTGTTGAAGTGTACCACCAGTTCGCGCATCGACTCAACACTGGCGAAGAACTGATTACTGCGGTCGCTCAACAAATCGCTCACTCCAGGCTCCATGTTTGCTGCGTCGGTCAGCAGGTCGATGATGATGCAGGTGTCGAGCATCAGTCTCATGGGCGTATGATTCTTTGTCCGTCCTTGTAGCTCTTACACTGCTTCTGCAGTTCTGGGTCGAGCACTTCAATCATCCACTTGTGAGACAAAGCCCACTCCATTGTTCTTGAAATCCGCTTCTTCGGGGCGGTCGTTGTTGTCGTCGTTGCTTCCATCTTCTTCGTTATTTTGAATTTGACGGTGCAAATATACAACTTTTCTGCGAGATTATCGCAGAATCACTCAGAAAATTGTCAACTGTCAACTATCAACTGGCAATTGGCAAAAATATCCGTTTGTCTCAGTATGTCAAAGATCGACGAGCCGAGGGCAATGTAGCTTGCTCCAATTGCTGAGGCGAGAATGATCTTCGAGCGTTAGCTCAAAGAACGATTTACCTATACCATCTACCCAACATCTCTCCGCTGTCGCGGCTAAACATGAGACAGGCAGACAAAAGCAATCCGCCGAGGCTCTCTGGATAGAGAATCTCGGCGGATAAAATGCGTAAGGGGGGAATTACAGCATCCCGTTTACTCTAAGCCAGTGCTTGCATTTCGGCGTGAGGCAGTAGAGCAGAAATAGAGCGCAGGGCACTCCGATAACCGCTAAAACCAAATAAGCTCCCATAGTCAGTTTCCTTTCTTCTTATTTGTTAATATTAATCCAACTGTCAGTGCAATGATGGCCACGACGATGCTCCATCGGTTCGGCAGAGTTCAAACACGTTTGGCTCTGCTCTCGCTTAATCGTTGCTTTAACTCTCCGAGGTGGGGCATAATTGCTACTCGTTTTAATGTGGGAAGTAGTTTGAAAGGGGTGTTACATTTATATATTTATCTGGCTATTGTCCTTACCTTTGAGGGTTTGATAATCTGTGCGCCCAGCAGGAGACGGTAGTACTTGTAGTTGTTGGTGATGATGACGCGGCACTTCTGCTTCCGTGCCAGCACGAACTGGATGTTGTCCTCGATGTCAGTTCCCGTCTGATCGAGTGCGAAGTCGAGATCCTTCACCGTGAAATTGATGATAGTGAAGCGGTGCTGCAATTCGCGGACGATAGTGCGTATCTCGTCATTGGTTTTACGCTTCTGATAGACTGAGATGAGTTGCGCCACGCTGAGCGTTGAGATGTAGAGCCGTTTGCCCACGATGGAATATAGATAGTGCAGACAGTCGCTGTCGGTCTGATACCGCGAATCACCACTATACGCGCCAATGAGCACGTTGGTATTTACGAAGATATGATTGGGATTGTAAGTCTTGACCTGTCGTGTCATAGCCGTCATTCAGAATACCAGATGCGGGAATTGCTTCTTTTCTTCAGCAGTAAGCAGGTCGAGGTTGCCCGCCATCCACATGCCCACCTGTGCGTCAACTAGTTCCTTATATTTCAGTCCAGTCTTCTCAAGAAGCAACTGCAACACTGCCTTGCGCTCCTTCTCTACTTGACCCTTGGTCGAGTTCCGTCGCGACTCAGCAGATTGCGAACGAGTTCGCATCTGCTCTCGCTGCTCCGTCACTTGTTTCTGTTTCTCGCTCATAATTATGTGCCTTTAAATTGTTATAACGGGTGCAAATTTAGATAAAATTTTCGAATTATAAGCCAGGCGAGATAAAGAATAAATTTTTCTTTAGAGGAAAGATAAGCAAAAATCTGCAAAGTTACTGCTTTCTTCACATAATTTGTGACAATCGGCTTCGATTTCCTCAGATTTCCTATAGATGGCTACATCCCGTCAAGTCACAATTTCGCTTAAATGATTGCGTAAAAGTATTCATTTTCGCTCAATTATGTGTAATTTTGCCCGCACTATTGAGTAACGTTTATCAAA
>JAILBT010000020.1 GCA_024680755.1 Prevotella sp.
GCGCAGGTCGCATGTCGTTGACCTGACTTCACCGCCGGCCTGTCACTGCTGCGTTGCTTCCTGCTTCTGCCGCACCGGACGGACAGACATGCCGACAAAACGTTGATTAGCGTTCAAAAAGGCATGCCCCGGGCCGAAGTACCAGCATAGACCACTGCGCTGACTTTCCATCGCGTAGCCGCGCGTAGCATCCCAGTACCACCCTTCCATACCGATCCAGCAGTGTTTATACTTGCCACCTCTATCCACGCCTGCGGCCGGCAGGAAGATTGAGTTGCCGTTGCTGCCGGTGAAACGACGTCCCTTGACACCGTTCACGGTCACCCATGCCTGCGTGGTGTTGTTGAGCATCTCTGCCACTTCTTCATGCGTCGGCATGCGCCAGTCGCCGCCCCAGAGCACATGTGCCACGTCGTCATCGGGGTCCAGTTTGGGTTTCCAGTCCACCACGCCAAAGTCTTCATTCTTATTATATTTCGTCAAGCTGTAGCCGGTGGAGTCGGTACACCACTTATATGTTCGCCATTCGTAGGTATCTTTCGCCCATGTTTCGCCCCAGGCGAAGAGGCTGCCGAACTCCTCAGGGCTGTTTGCTCCGACATTGCATGTGGCCCACTCCAGTCCGCTGGGCAGTCCGAGGTCAACGCTTTCGTACACCACATCGTAGTTGCGATCTTCAAAATAGACGCGCTTGACGCTGCTGAGGTTATATTTGGTCACTTTTCCGTATACCGGTTCCACTGTCATCGTGTTCTGCGCCAGTGCTGCGGCCGCCATGCATGTCAGGACGGCCAGTGTCATTGTTCTGTTCATTTCTTGACTATTTTTATGTTTTGATGGTTTGCGTTTATAATGTAGATTCCGGTCGGTAGCGCGTGCAGCGACAGTCGTACCGTGCCATCGATGGGTGCGACGGTCAGCATAAGTCGTCCCTGAATGTCATGCAGGGTAGCGTTACCGGAGCGTACGCCCTCCAGCATGATCTCGTCGCCGCTCTGTCGGCGGAAGACGAGGCCGTCGGCCAGTGCAGCCCCGATACCGTCGGTCATATCTACGAAAGTGTACTCGGCCACGTCGGCCAGAGGCCAACACGCCTCCGTGTCGGACGACACGATGCGGAGCGTGTCGCCGGCAAAACTCAGCTCGGGCTTGGCAGAGAGCTGAAACGTGGCCGTGGTGCCGTCTTTCAGCTCTATACGCAGGGCCGTGGCCGATGTCTGTGCCTGCAAGCCGCACGGTGTCAGCAGCCAGACGGCTGCCGCGAGCATGAAGATGTGTTTTTTCATTTAGCAAATGTCTTTTATGTGTTTGATGTCTAATTATACAGTTCTGTTCTAAGCAGAGCAGCGTGGCCACAGCTGTGTGGCATATCCTTTGTGGTATGGTGCTCAGTGCAGACGTTACTTACCGTTGTTGATGTTCTTGATGGTATAGAAACAGCTCATCTGTTTGCTTTTCGATTACTCATGTACAATCTGGCGGCTGTCAAGTGCCTGCCCGTCATGCAGCAGCGTGACAAGGTAGGTTCCCTTCACATATTCCGTTGTTGCGATGTCTATCCTGAGCTCACCTTCATTCACGCGTATCTCATGCGCCTTTCCTGCCGTGCCCACGGGGGTGAGGCGTATGGTGGTGTTGCTGTACGCAGGAGCAGAGAGCGTCACGCTGATGCTCTGGCCGAAGGGCACAGGGCTGATGCCTGCTATATGCAGACCGCTGTCTATGGCTATGCTGGCATATCCCACGGCTCCGTCGCTGTCGGCCTTCACTTTTACGGTATAGCTGCCGGTCTTCTGCGGTACAGCTACTGACCTGCCAGTGGCCACTTTGTTGCCTTCAGCGTCATACCACTCGTAGCTGGCCGGCTCGTCCACGCCTGCTGCCGTAAGGCAGTTCTCGTCGTACTCTATGACGGGACTGATGGCTTTGCGCGGTTTCTGCACGAAGACGAAGCGCTCGCCGCCAACGACTTGCCCGGAGGCTTCATCGCGCTGCACGATGTCGTACTCTATCGTGCGCTCTTCGACAACATCCTCGCTGGCGATGAATTCTGCCGAGCATGTCACACTGCCTGATTTGCTCTTTCCGCATACGAGTCCTGACACAGTGCTGCCTCTTCCGTTCAGATGGACTGTCTGTGGCGACGAGCGCAGGATGGAGGCATTGTCGGCCGACTTGTCGCTGGCCTGCCACGACGCGTAGAGCCCGTCGTCAAGCCCGACCGCCACGTCAAGCATGGCAAGGTCGCTCTCGCGCCCCTCTGCAGGCCAAAGCTCAAGCCTCTGTGGACCGTTGCCTCTCACGAGCAGTGTCATACCGCCAGACTGTTGGGCCCCGTTCTGCAGGAACACGTTCTTCTGTGCTATCCAGTTGTGTTCGAGTACGGACACCCACTTCAGGGTGTCGCCGTTTTCGCCCACTGTTATGCCGTATGGCAGCTGCATTGTCTGCGAACCGTCTGCCGACACGGCCATCAGCACGCACACATGGGCATGGTCACCTGGGGAGTTTAGACGCGCCACAAGCTCCTCGCCAAGCACCCACTGGTAGCTCACTGTCTTTGTCTCTCCCGGCTGTATTGCCACGCGTATGGGCTTCTGCGTCATTATGCCGCCTGCCACAAGGTTTGATGTGCTCTCTATTTCTTCGCCATACCAGGCCGGCAGGGTCTGACTGGAGGACGACAGTGCCCAGTAGCCGTGCAGGAACATGCTGCCGTCGCCGGTATAAGTAGTCCGGCCGTTGTTCGTCACGCGCACATTGATATACAGTATGGGGTCGTTCTGCGAGACGTGTAGCTCTTCCAGCTCGCAGATGGTGTCGTTGTCGTTTCTTATCCAGAAGGCGGGACTGCGCCAACTTATGTCGGTGCTGTAGTTGGGTTCGTAGCCAGCATCCTCTTCGTTGTCGCGTATCATCAGCTCATGGCTGAACGAGTGGTCGTTGATGGCCCAGCTCTTGTCCTGGTACCAGCCGGTCACCTTCTGCGGATGCTCGCTCCTGGTGTCGTGTGCCTTGGCGTAGTTGAAGGCCTCAAGCATGGTCACCTTGCCGTCGCCGTCGCTGTCTGAGGCCACGCTGTTTCCGAGGTAGTCGCTCTCGTTGACCGCACAGGTCCAGTGGTACAGGAACTCGTCGAAACACAGGTTTGACATGGCCCACGACACTTCGCTGCCCGTGCTTGCCGCCAGCGATACCCTCTTCAGGCT
Organism: Prevotella sp.; assembly: GCA_024680755.1. Taxonomy (GTDB): domain Bacteria; phylum Bacteroidota; class Bacteroidia; order Bacteroidales; family Bacteroidaceae; genus Prevotella. Next base: position 3,210 of record JAILBT010000020.1, read on the forward strand.
GTTAAGGTTGTCGAGGAAGCCGCCGGAGAAGCACTGTCCAAGCACCACGCAGATGCTTCTGACGTCGAAGCTGCTCAGGCTGGAGGCCAGCTCATAGTCGTACAGCTTACCGTTGTTCCACAGGCAGATGTACGAGCCGCCAGAATAGTCTGTGGTGCCGCCGTGGTCAGTGACGAAAATCAGCAGCTTGTCCTCGTCGGTCATCACCTGCGACAGACGGTTCAACTCAGACAGGACGTTTGCCTTCGTTGCGGCCAGGTGCAGGTCGGCCACGCCGTCGCCGTCAAGGTCTGTGGCCGAGGACCGGAAGTAGTTATTGCAGAACTGGTCAGTGGCAGGGTCATCGCCGTCGGCCATAAGCAGGGATATATTGGTCTTCGGAACGAGGAAGCGGCGCGTCAGGACCCGGTAGAGGAAGGAGCAGTCGTTCCAGTAGCGGATGTAGTTGCTGTATTTGTTTACTCCACCGCTGATAATCACGGCGTATGTGTGTTCGCCG
>JAILBT010000039.1 GCA_024680755.1 Prevotella sp.
GGCGCCCATGGCCGTCCCCCTGAAGAAGCTGACGATGTCCTCTGCCGATGTGGACATCTCGAAAGTGAAGCAGTAGTCCATCTGCTGTGAAGGGCACTGCAGTCTCAGGGCGCAGTGTCCAAACACGGAGTAGACTTCGGCAGCGGGGTCTACCACGAGCAGTGTGGCACGGATATAGTCTGGCCGTAGCATGGCCTCGCTGGGCTTGGCCAGCGCCGAGTCTGCGGCAGGCACTGAGCCTGCCCCTGCCTCCTCCGCCAACATCTGCATGGGGAGTAGCAGCCATGCCGCCATAAACACTATCCGTGCCAGTCTGCTCATCGTCGTTGTTCGTTTTTACTCGTTGTTGGCCATCTTGTTGATGATGGTGGTGATGTCGGCCACGTTTACCACGCCGTCCTTGTTGGCGTCGCAGGGCTCGCCACCGCCGGCAGTAAACTCAAAGGTGGCGGTGTCGCTATTCTCCATTCCCTCCTTGGCGGCATAGACGCTGACGGTGTAGGTGCCGTTGATGGCTATCTCGCTGCCCTCATAGCTCTTGGCATCGGTGGCCTGTACTGTGGCGAAGAACTGCACGCCCTCGGTGTCGCAGCTGAACTTCAGCTTGCCGTCTTCGAAGACGATGGTAGGCGTGGCGCATTTCTCTTCGACGGCTCCGCTGCCGCTCACCTTGAACAGACGCACGTTGTCGAAGCACCAGTCTTTATAGTTAGAGGTGTAGGTGCTCTCAATGCTGAGTAAGACATCTGTTGCCTCGTCGGAAGTCTTCTCGAAGGGGAACACAAAGTCAATCCATCCTGCACCATATTTACCACTGCTGGCCAGACCCACACCGTTGAGCTGTCCGATGACCTGATCGTCAATCTTCACGTCGACCAGGTTGCCTGTAGCACCAAGGTATGTGACAGCCAGCAGGTATGAACCCTCGGGCAGCCCGCTCAGCGACTGTCTCATGTAGGCAGTCTGGTTGGCGCCATTGCGGTAGTAGTCGTAGGTCACGCCATAGAACGTGCCGTCACTTTCGTCGGTCTTGGGGTTCGTCCAGGCATTCCTCTTGATGTTTGTGTCTGCAGAGGTGCGTATCGTCATGTTTTGGGTTGCCCATGCAGTGTTGATGGACGTGCCAGAAGCATTTGCGCCTATGATTGTACTGGTGTAGTCCACGCGGCCGTCCATGCCCTCGGCGTAGGCGTTCGACACGTAATACTGGAAGCACAGCGACTTCAGTGTCTCGGCCAGTGTCTTGGCGTTGTCGGCGGAGGTGGCTGTGGTGGCAATCACCTGCTGGATGTTGTTGAAGATGTCCTCGCTGCCGTAGGGATATGCTGCGCGTGTGTATGCGGCAGCGTTCTGCTTTTCTGTCTCAAACTTTTTGTAATCTTCCAGTGCGCTTACGAATACTCCTATAGCGGTTTTCATCCTTGTCACGGCCACGTCTTGGTCGGTGCTGTTGGTGTCGATGGCTTCGGTCTTCGCCATAAGGTCGTCGCGCTCAGAGCCGGTGACCGATGCGAAGTCGGCATGGTTCAGGAAATACTGTCCGTCGGCCTTGGCTTGTGCATAAAACGCCTTGAGCAGCGCGTCCTGCGAGGTGGCATAGAAGAGGCGGATGTTGTCGATGAAGGTGTTTCTGTCGCCCTCGGCCCCAACGGTCATAGTGCCGCCTTCGCTCTGCAGCACGCTGCTGTGCACGCGGTGGAACCAGTTGTTGTAGCTGCTGCCATTGCATTTGGTCGTCTGGTCGCCCACCACCAGTGTGGCGGTCATGCGCAGCAGGGCGTCGACCATGTAGTAGCCTTGGGGCAGGTGGCTCAGTGTCTGCTTGGCATAGAAGGCGTCGGGCAGGTTCTTGAAGTCCATGCAGTAGCTGCCATCCATGTTGTAGGTCTCAATGTCGGGTGTCGCCACGCTGCCGGTGGTGTTCCAGGGCTTGCTGTCGCCTGTCTCAAACGAGACGTTCTTCATGAAGACGCTCGACAGGTTTACTGCCTTAGTGGTAGCCTTCATGGCGTTGCCCATAGCGGTGTAGAGGGCCTCTGCTTCGACGTGCACACCCTCTGCGCTTGTGGGGTTGGCCTCATAGGCCACTGCCTGCTGTATGGCGGCAGTCAGCGTGGCGTCGTTGCCACCAAGCTCAGTACTCAGCGCCTGAGCCTGGGTGATGGCGGTCTTCAGCTCGGTGGTGATGATGCTGCTGTCATATTCGAGCTTAATGTCGTCGACAGCCACATAGTACTGGGTGCCATAGCCCAGCTGGAACACACCCTTGGTGTCCTCGAACAGCTCAATCCTGATGACGTCGGTGTCCCACTGGTTGCTCGTGAATGTCAGCTTCTCCGACTTGTACACCGTGCCGTTCTCGGCAATGAAACCCACGGTATTGTTTTCATCCAGCTTTATGGTGGGAGTAGGGTTGCTCGTGGCACCATTGTATGCAAAGACGTTCACAGTGAAGATATATGTGCCTGCGGGCAGAGTCACGGACTCGGTCTGCTGGTATGCTACCGATGTGTTGCCTGTGAAGATTAGAGCCTTTCCCGTGGTGGCTCCTGAAGGTGATGCTGCCGGGCCGTTTACGGAGACCCACTTGTTGGAGTATCTGAGCTTCTCGGTGCCGTAAGCTATGACACCTCCGTTGGCATACTGCTTGTCCTGCTCCGTCAGTTTCCAGCCATAGTCGGAATAGTCGTATGCACTGTGTGTGCTGTTGCTCTTCCACGAACTCATCAGATACACACTGCCGTCGCTCTCAGCCTCAACGGCAGGACAGCTCTCGAATCCTGGGTTAGTGATATACTGCGTTGTCACGTCGACTGAATTAGCCTGTGCTGCAAGGCCAAAAGTCAAGGCCGTAGCGAGTAGTAGAAGGTTTCTTTTCATAATGGTCGTTTTTTTTGTGATATTGATTGTTTTGTTGTTTTTTGCGGGTCAAAATTACAAAATATATAGGAAATAACCTTGCGTATGCACAAATTGTAAAAGGAAAATGCGCAAATTGTATAATGCAAATGTGCAAAAAGCCATTTTATTTGCATGAATATGAAAAAAAAGAAGGGGCTGGGCAGGCTATTCAGACAGTGAGCGGAACTCTGTCGGCGACACCGAATAGCGTGCCTTGAAGTCGGCAGTGAAGCGTGTGTGGTTGGAGAATCCCGATGCCTGTGCCACGCTGCCTATGGTCATGCCGGGGTTCTGGCGCAGCAGCTGGCAGGCATACTCCAACCGGCTGTCGCGCACGAAGCTTGCCAGCGACTTGTAGCTGCTGCCCTTGGAGAAAGCCGCTCCCACCCGCTTTTCGGAAAGACCGAAACGGTCGGTGATGGTCTGGCGGTCGCAGACAGGGTTCAGGTAGAGCTTCTCGCTCAATATGACACCACTTATATATTGGAACAGCTGTTCGTCGGTCAGGCTGTTGAGGTCGGCCGGTTTCTCGCTGGCCACTGGCGCGGCTGTCTCGACGGCATCGGTGTTGTCGGCGGGCGGCAGGCTCTCGCGATACCTCCGTTTGTACTCTATGGCGCCCGATATCTGCTCCACGAGCACATGGTTCTTGTGGTAGAGCATGCGTTTCTGCCGGAAGAAATAGATGGCGAAGGCCACGGCCAGGAGCGTCACCAGCACGCCCATACTAATATAATAGTTCATGCGCGTGAGCTCGGCGTTCTGCCGTTCTATCTCCATCTGCTGCTCCTGCGCGTGGTAGCGTGCGGCGTAGTCGTGGGTCTGGTTGCGGTGCAGCCGGTCGTTGAGCGTCTGTGTGAGCCGGTCGTAGCGTTTGCGGTAGTCGAGACTGGCGGTCAGGTGCCCCCAGGCCTCGGCGGCCTCGGAGCGTGCCAGCAGCATCTCGGCATAGTCGTAGCGCAGCGTGTCGCCCCGCATCTCGGCCTCGGCCTCGTCGTAGATGGCCAGCATGGTGGCATAGTCGCCCAGCTTTCCCAGCGTGGGGGCAATCATCTTGCGCCCGTCGTTGGTGTGGCTGTATTTGGTCTTGTCGAAGAGCTGCAGCTCGCGGCGCGCACTGGCAGCGTCGCCCATCTCTGCGTAGGCCGCCGCCTTGAAGGCCATGGCCTGTGCACCGTAGAAGTCGCAGTAGGCTGTGCGCTCTTCCGGGGTCTTTGGCTCGTTGGCGCGGCCGCCGCTATAGTCGGAGGGGTGCTGCTCGAAGTCGGCCAGACAGTCTTCTATGCGCTGTGCCACGGGCGGTATGTCGGCGTGGCGGCCCGTCTCGCGCAGCACGGTCATCTTGCGCTTCGAGGCCAGTATGAATGAGAGCAGCGAGCTGAAGTCCTTCTGTCCGTCGAGCAGTTCCAGTGCGTGGTCTATCTTCGCCATGCCTTCGTTCACCTGGCCCAGATGGGTCATCACCAGGCCTATCTCAGCCTCGGTGCGCAGGGCCTCCGACTCGTTGTGGCGCTGGTGCAGCAACTCCGACAGCTGCAGAGCCCACCGCATCCACTGCTCGTCGTCGTGGCGCATGCGCGAGGCGTTGACCAGCAACTCGAGCACCATCTGCTGGTAGGCGGGGCTGCGCTTCACCGAGTCGTTGTGCAGCAGCTGTTCGCAGAGGCTCTGGGCCGTCTCCTGGCGCTGGTCGTTCACCGACATGGTGAACAGTCGGGCGCGCAACAGGTCGGCACGGAACGAGGGGAGACTGCCGGAAATCTCGGCCGACTGAATCATCGACAGCGCACGCTCGGGCTCCTCCTCGTAGATGGCCTGCACACGAGCCTCGATGTAGGACGTATCCACGTCCTGCACTTCCTGGCTTGTGCCTGCCGAGCCACCATTGTGCGTACAGCAGATGAACGGCGCTACGATGGCGGCGACGAGGGCTATGAGTAAAAGGTGATGCCGCATAGATGATCTGACTACATGGGGTGAGATTCACAATCTGAGCGCAAAGATAATGCTTTTTCCCGAAACGACAAAGAGGTATCGGAAAAAATTCGTACTGTGCGGTTGAAAATTCCGTAATGTGCGGTTGAAAATTCCGTACTTTGCGGTTGAAAATTCGGGGACTCCGTAGGCACTCCCCTCCCTTCAAGGGGAGGGGCAGGGGTGGGGGGCTGGACTCGGCTTTGCCGCTTGCATACCAAGATCTTCCCCATC
>JAILBT010000081.1 GCA_024680755.1 Prevotella sp.
CTCACCTGCGGCAGCCGCGGGTGAGACACCCGCGTACCAGTGCAAAACGGTGAAATAACCGTTAGTTATATTGCACCCTCAAAAAAAACGACATACAACAGCGGTACACATAGAAATCACAGTCCGGAATGACATTACGCGAACTCCCCATAGGCCAGCAGGCCGTCGTTGCCTCCGTGGGCGGCGATGGTGCCCTGCGCCAGCATTTCCTCGACATGGGCCTCATACCCCAGGCAGTGGTCAGTGTGGTGAAATATGCGCCGATGGGCGACCCGATGGAAATCAGCATCCACGGCTATTCGCTCACGCTGCGCCTATCCGACGCCGAGAAGATAGAGACGTGCCCCTTGCCCCGTCGCGAAACGCCGGCCGCCGATGAGACCGACGACGGCTACGCGTCTGCCGATCGTGGGCGCGACACGCAGGCCATACCCCACCCGGGCCTGGGCGAGGGCGGCCGTTTCCACGACCATCGCACCGAACGCGCCCTGCCCGAGGGCACACGCCTCACCTTCGCCCTGGCCGGCAACCAGAACAGTGGCAAGACCACGCTCTTCAACCATCTGACCGGCGCCAACCAGCATGTGGGCAACTTCCCTGGCGTGACCGTCGAGCAGAAGAGCGGGCCCATAGCCGACCTGCCCAACTCGCTCGTGACCGACCTGCCCGGCATCTACTCGCTCTCGCCATACAGCCAGGAGGAGATGGTGTCGCGCCAGTTCATACTCCACTCGCACCCGCGGGGGATAATAAACATTGTCGATGCCAGCAACATCGAACGCAACCTCTACCTGACCATGCAGCTCCTGGAGCTGGGTGTGCCCATGGTGGTTGCGCTGAACATGATGGACGAGGTGGAGGCCAACCACGGCACCATACTCATCAACGAGATGGAGCAGCTCTTGGGTGTGCCCGTGGTGCCCATCTCGGCCCGCGACGGCAAGGGCATCGACGAGCTGGTGCGCCATGCCAGCCATGTGGCGCGCTATCAGGAGCCTCCGGCGCGCCAGGATTTCTGTGCGGCCGACGACCACGGCGGTGCCGTCCACCGCTGCATCCACGCCGTCATGCATCTCATCGAAGACCACGCCGCCCACATACACATACCGCTGCGCTTTGCCGCCTGCAAGCTGATAGAGGGCGACGCGCAGGTGCTCGACGCGCTGCGCCTCGACCAGAACGAGCTGGAGACCGTCGAGCACATCATAGTGCAGATGGAGCGCGAGCGCGGCCTGGACCGTGCTGCGGCCATGGCCGACATGCGCTTCCGCTTCATACTCCACCTGTGCGGCCTGACCGTGGTCAAGCCGCGCGTCAGCCTGCAGCGCCGGCGCAGCGATGCCATCGACCGTGTGCTGACGGGCCGCTGGACGGGACTGCCCGCCTTCGTCGCTATCATGGCCCTGGTGTTCTGGCTCACCTTCTTCGTCATCGGCTCGCCGCTGCAAGACCTGGCCGACCAGGGCGTAGCCTGGCTGACAGAGCAGGCGGCCACACTGCTCGACCGCTGGAACATCAACGACGTGGTGGCCTCGCTCGTGGTCGATGGCGTGCTGACGGGCGTGGGCACCGTGCTCACCTTCCTGCCGCTCATCGTCACGCTCTTCTTCTTCCTCTCCATGCTGGAAGACAGCGGCTACATGGCCCGCATAGCCTTCGTCACCGACTCGCTGCTGCGGCGGCTGGGACTCTCGGGCCGCAGCATCGTGCCGCTGCTGATAGGCTTTGGCTGCTCGGTGCCGTCGGTCATGGCCACGCGCACGCTGTCGAGCGACCGCGACCGCAAGCTGACCGTCATTCTCATCCCCTTCATGTCGTGCACGGCCAAGCTGCCCATCTATGCCTTCTTCTGTCAGGCCTTCTTCCACAGACAATCGTGGCTGGTTATGACAGCGCTCTATCTGCTGGGCATCCTGGTGGGCGTGGTGGTGGCGCTGTGCACCAAGGGGACGCTGTTTCGCGGCGAGCCCGTGCCCTTCGTCATGGAGCTGCCCGTCTATCGCCTGCCGGGAGCGCGCAACGTGCTGCGCCTGCTGTGGGACAAGGCCCGCGACTTCCTGCAGAGGGCGTTCACCGTCATCTTCCTGGCCACCATCGTCATCTGGTTCCTGCAGACGTTCGACTTCCATCTCAACGCCACCGGCGACCAGAGCCGCAGCATACTGGCCGTCGTCGCCGGACATATCGCACCCCTGTTCCAGCCTATGGGCTATGCCGACTGGCGCGTGGTGACGGCCCTTGTCTCTGGCTTCATGGCCAAGGAGAGCGTCGTCTCTACGCTGGGCGTGCTGTCGGGCGGCGTGCCGCTGACCACGCTGCTGACGCCCGTGGCCGCTGCTGCCCTGCTGGTGTTCTGCCTGCTCTATACACCCTGCGTGGCGGCCGTGGCTGCCGTCAGACGCGAGCTGGGCACACGCTGGATGCTCACCATCGTGGTGGCGCAGTGCCTCGTGGCATGGTGCGCCAGTCTGGCTGCCTACTGGCTGCTGAACACTCTCTTCTGACCCCCTCTCCGGCCACATGAACCTGCAGAGCTACATACTGCTGGCTGTCGTCCTGCTGGCGGCCGTCCTGGTGGCATGGCACCGCTTCGGGCCTCGCCGGCGCTCGCGCCGGCTGCTGGGCTGCGACGGCTGCGACGGCTGCCGCGGACGCTGATGTCGTCGGCCTTATCGGACTGAAAACTTGGGCTTTTTCTTTGCACATTCAGAAAAAGTTAGTAAATTCGCAGCCGAATTGCCATCACACTACATTGATTATACCGTCGATTATACCGTCATGCAACTCTATTTCACCGGCATCATCATTGCCGTCTCTACCTTCCTGACCATCGGGCTGTGGCATCCGATAGTGATTAAGACCGAATACCGCTGGGGCACGCGGCCCTGGGTGGCCTATCTGGTCATAGGCCTGGGCTGCATCGTAGCGGCGCTGTTCATCGCAAACACACTGGTGTCGGCGGTGGTGGGTGTGTTCGGCGCGTCGGCCCTGTGGGGCATAGGTGAGCTGTTTGCCCAGAAACGTCGTGTGGAGAAAGGCTGGTTCCCCATGAACCCCAAGCGCCGCCACGAATACCACCCCGTGGCCGACAACAGTTGATCCAGCCCTTCGACAATTTATCAGCTTCCCTCATCTTTAATCTTTAATCTTTAATCTTTAATCTTTAATCTTCTCCGTTGTGTGAAGACGCTTCTGCTTCAGGTGGGCAAGACCACCAACCGCTATCTCGTGGCCTGCATCGACGACTATGCGGAACGTATAGGCCACTACATGCCCTTCGACGTTGTCACCCTGCCCGAGCTTCGCTCCACGCGCAGCCTCAGCTCCGAACAGCAGAAGCAGCTTGAGGGCGAACAGCTGCTGCGGCAGTTGCAGCCGGCCGACTGGGTGGTGCTGCTCGACGAGCACGGGCGCGAGCCACGCAGCGTGGAGCTGGCGGCCTGGCTCGCGCAGCGGCAGCAGACGGTCCGGCGGCTGGTGTTCGTCATTGGCGGGCCATACGGCTTCGCACCGGCCGTCTATGCGCGCGCCAACGAGCAGCTGTCGCTCTCGCGGCTCACCTTCTCGCACCAGATGGTGCGCCTGGTCTTTACTGAGCAGTTGTACCGTGCCTGCACCATACTTAAAGGCGAACCCTATCACCATGAATAAAGCCCTTTTGCTGTTCCTATCCTTGGCCGGCCTGCTGCTGCCTCATACGGCTGCCGCCGACCTTGCCGCCGACATTCGCCAGACGCTGGCGCTCAGGGTGGTGCCGGCCCACATGCCGCCCACACCCGACTATGGCTGCCGCAGCGGCTACCTGCCCGCAACGACGAGGCAGGGCAGTCTGAGCAATCTGAGTAATCAGATTATTCAGAGTAATCGGAGTAATCAGATTATTCAGAGTAATCGGAGTAATCAGAATAATCAGATTACTCAGAATACTCCGCCCCTCCCCTCCATCGGCGTAATGGACGACCTGACCTTTGGCGGTCTGCCCGTCTTTGCCGGCGGCCTGATAGCCAAGAGCCATAAGCAAGCCTTCCGCCAAGATTATGACAACCCGCACCAGCAAGCCCGTCTGGTCAGGAGCTATTCGAGTAGCGTCGATAACTATCTGCAATATTTCGGCCCCGTAGCGACCATAGGCCTGAAGGCGGCCGGCGTAGAGGGCCGCTCCGACTGGGGACGCCTGCTGGCCAGCAGCGCCATGTCGTATGGCGTGATGGCCGTGTTCGTCAACGGACTGAAATACACCGTCAAGGAACCACGCCCCGACCACTCAACACACAACTCGTGGCCATCGGGACACACCGCCACCAGCTTTGCCGGTGCCACCATACTTCACAAGGAGTACGGACTGACACGCTCGCCCTGGTACTCGGTGGCCGGCTACGGCGTGGCCACGGCCACGGGCATCATGCGCCTGCTGAACAACCGCCACTGGGTGTCAGACATCCTGGCCGGCGCCGGCATAGGCATCATGTCGGCCGAGCTGGGATATGCCCTGAGCGACTTGATTTTCGGACAGCGCGGACTGCTGCGCGACAACCTTCACGACCTGGACGACCTGGAACTCCACCCCTCGTTCTTCAGCATCGGCATGGGCGTAGGCTTCGGAGTACCTGAGCTCTGTTTCGGACAGGACAGTGACGCTGACATGCCGCTGACCTTCAAGAGCGGCGCATCCACGGTGGTCGATGTTGAGGGCGCATACTTCTTCTGTCGAAACGTGGGCGTGGGTGGACGCGTCCGACTGAAGAGCCAGCCCGTCAACGGCCTCGACGACATGGCCGATGCCAACCACCTGCTGACGCTCGACAGCCGCTTCATGACAGAGTTCATAGCCAGCGGCGGACTCTATGCTGCCTTCCCGCTGACCGACCGCCTCAGCCTGGGCACCAAGGCCCTCGTGGGGCGCAGCGTCACACAGTCGGCACTGCTGACGGCAGCGCTGCCGCGCGTGGCAGACCCCGTCATACCCACCGCAGGGCAGCCCGCCGAATGGGACTATCTCGACCTGAGCGGAGGCAGCGCCGCCAGCCTCGGCACGGGCCTCTCGCTGGCCTACGGCTACAGACAGTCGCTGGCATGGCGCGTCTATTGCGACATGGACTATGCCCGACGCACCTACACCATGCGTTACAACACCTCGGGAACGGCACCAGATGCCCACCAGCTGAGCCTCAGAAAGGCGCGGCTGCAATGGGTCGTGGGAGCCGCTTTCAGCGTGGCTTTCTAAGACCGGATATTGGAGCGGTCATGCAGTGTGGCTTTTTAGGCCGGATATTTGGCGCTTTGAAAAAATAAGTGTAACTTTGCCGCCAAATCAACAAAGCTAAACTGGATGTACCCCCGCAGGCGCCTTATCACACTGCTGCTGACAGCCGTGCTGTCGGCCTTTTTCGCGTGCACCTACGTCGCCGACGAGACCGAAACCACCGAGGCCGAGCTCACAGCCACAGACACCACCTACCAACGGCTGAGACAACAGGTGGCACAGATTTACTATCAGACCGACCAAGACTATAAGGCCATGGACCGCGCCGTCGGGCAGCTGCGACGCCACTGCAGCAGCCACGGCTACGACGACGGCTACTATCGTGCCTACGCCGACCAGATACTCTACTACAAGAACGGCATGAATTTCTACTATGCCGAACAGCTCATCGACAAGATGCTTGAGCAGCTCAGACGCAGGCCAAACGACACCGGACAGCAGCTGCTGCTATACCTCATGGGCAGCTACTACAGCGTGAGGGGCATGGACGATAAGGCTGAGCACTATCTGCTCGAGTCGGTTGACTATGCCGAGGCACATCAGGCCGACACCGACCTCTGGCTGGTCTATTACGAACTGGCCAACCTCTACCTCGGCCGGCAGCGCTACCACGAGGGTATGCAGGCTGCCGACCGAGCCATACAAGCCGCCGAAAAGACCGGTACGTTCCAGACGGCCTGCTACAGCGTGAAATGTCAGCTGGCCTACCGCCTGAACGACGGCCCCACCCTGAACGAGACTTATAGCCGCATGCAACACCTGATGGAACGCAATCATACGGCCGACGACGACTTCTCATACTATGCCCGGGCCATGCACGCCTCTATGAACGGTCGCGTCGATGAGGCACTGGCCCTGGCCGACTCGGTATCGGCCATCGACGGCGCACAGCTCAAAAGCGAGCTGCTCGCGCGGGCCGGACGCTGGAACGAAGCCCTCGAATATGAGACAGACAACAACTGGCGCATCGACTCGCTGAACAGCTTCGGCTTCGGCGAACAGGCGGCCTCGCTCTCGGCCGACATGGAACACACCATACTCGAGGCCAACGCACGGCAGGCGCGACAGCTGTGGGTCAGCAAGCTGAGCCTGGCGCTCGCGGCGTTGGCGGTGCTGATGGCCATAATATTATATGTATATGTCAGCCAGAGGCGAAAGCGCGCCAGCCAGCTGCGCCGACTGAACGAGCGCCTCTATGCTGCCAAGCGCGAGGCCGAGCAGGACATACAGGCTAAGTCGATCTTCATCCACCACATTGGCAAGGATATACGCCAGCCCCTGGACGAGATAGGACAGGTGGCGCAGAGGGTGGCCGTGGCCGACAGCATGACCGACGACGACAAGCGCCGCGAGGCCGACGTGATGAGTCGCTCCATAACGCGTATCACCGACATCGTCAACCGGGCCATAAAGGCCGTCTCGCTCGTGGCACTGCTGCTGACGCTGGGCTGCGGCAGCCCGACGCTGCAGCCCGACGTGGCCGACACCGTGACGGGCGAGGACGCCTCGCGGCTGCCCAGACAGTCGCGCGAGCTGCTGCCAGACGAGTATCAGACGCTCGACTCGCTGCGCCGGCGCGTGGCCTAGCTGCGCAGCAAGGGCAGATACCGGCAGGCCTACGGCGTGGCACGCCGCTACAGGCACGTCAGCGACAGCATAACGCAGCAGAAACACGCCCTGGCAATTGCGGCCATGGACGAGGTGAAGCATAACGCCGAACTGATGAAACGCACTGCACGCATCAAATCGTGGACGCACATACTGCCGGCTGTGGTCCTGATGCTGCTCTTTGCCATCATTGCAGCCTTTCTCGCCCTCTATGCATACCGACGGCGCCGGGACATCGACAAGCTGCAGGCGGCCAACATGCAGCTGAGCCTGGCGGCAAGGCGGGTGGCCGAGGCCGCCGAACGCAAGGCGGACTTTCTGCGACAGATGAGCCACGAGATGCGCACCCCGCTGAACGCCATCTCGGGCTTCTCGCAGCTGCTGCTCGCACCGGGTATGGACATCGACGGCAATGAGCGGCGCGACTTCTGCCGACGGGTCATGCAGAACCACTGCCTCATGCGCCGAATGGTGGACAACATGGTGGACATCTCGCTGCTCGAGAACAATGCTGTCAAGCCCGACATGAGGCCCACACCGCTGGCCGGCCTGTGTCGCAGCGCGGCCGAACGGGCCGCCGGGTGCCGACCCGACGCAGAGCAGGCCGACAAGACACCGGTGCCCCTGGAGCTGAGGATCAACGTGGCCGACGACTACGCCTACGTCACCGATGCCGGCCGCCTGGCCGACATGCTGATGGAGCTGCTGCACAATGCCATGAAGGTAACGCGGCAGGGACGCGTCGTCCTTGAGTGCGGCGAACGGCAGCTCAGCGTCAGCGACACCGGCCCGGGCATACCACAGGGGCTGGAGTATGTCATCTTCGAGCGATTTGAGAAGATAGACAGCTTCGTGCAGGGGGCCGGCATCGGGCTGTACCGCTGCCGACTGCAGGCCGCACTGCTTGGCGTGGGCCTGCGCGTGGATACGGCATACACCGAGGGGGCGCGCTTCGTCATCGACCTGCCGTAGCCCTTCGGCGCGGGCGTGCGCAACCTTCCGTCACGCTTTCACGGCCGACGCGCTGACGTATGCTTCGCCATCGGCTCTGCCCTCTATCACGCCGTGCCACTGCTCGACGCAGTGACGCAGGTCGAAGCGCCGGGCCGTGCTGAGGGCTGCGGCCGAGCGCGCAGGCCAGTCGAAGCGGGTGGCCTCGTGCAGACAGCGTGCCAGCCGCACGCTGTCGCCCACGGGGAAATAGAGTGCAGCGTCGGCCATCACCTCACGACACACCGGCAGGTCGCTCGCCACCACGGGCAGACCGTGGCTCATGGCTTCGACCAGCACCAGAGGCATACCCTCCCAGCGCGAGGCGAGCACAAAGACCTGCGCCCCGGTGTAGTGACGCTGTATGTCGTGGGTGAAGGGATGCAGATGTATGCGCTGCTGCAGCCCGGCCCGGGCTATCATCTGCCGGTAGAGCGGCTCTTCGGGACCCTCGCCCACGATGTCGAGCTGCCACTGCCGCTCCTCTTGGGCAAAGAGCGCAAACGCCTCTATCAGCAGGTCGAAGCCTTTGTGCAGCGGCGTGAAGCGGCCAACGGCCAGGAAACGGCGCGACTGCCCCGACGACGGAGCACAGGGACGCAGCGTCAGCGGGTTGTAGATGACGCGCGTGGCGAAGGGATAACGACGGGCATCGGCCCGGCTCAGCACCACCGTGGCATCGAGCTGCTCCAGCTGGTACATATAGTGGCGGCGCAGCTCAGGACCCACATAGCGCGAGCCGCTACCGTACAGGGCGTCAAACGAGTTGTGAATCCACCCCACAAGCCGCGCGCCGCCAAGCAGGGGCCGACATGTAGCCAACCGCACCGCCAGCGGCGCATGGACACCCACGATGACGTCGTAGCCACCCTGACGCAGCTCGTGCGCCAGGGCCATGCGTAGCTCCGACGGAAACGAACTGCGGCCATACAGCTGCGAGGCCCAGCGCCAGGGCAGACGCAGCTTGCGGTAGAGGGCACTGTATGTCTTCGACACCAGCGTCTTCAGCCGGCCGGCGCGAGGATAGCTGAAGAAACGGTAGGCCACAGCCGACGAGCCGAGACCGTACAGACTCAGGTCGGCCGACGCGCGCCGGTCGAACGTGACTACCGTAACGGCATAGTCGGCGGCAAGGGCCTGGGCCACGACTGCCGTCACGCGCTGGACACCGCCTATGGTGAAGAGTGAGTCGGTAAGGAAACAAATTTTTTTCATACCCCGCGCAAAAGTACGGCATTTATTTGACAGTTCAAAATAATTGTTATACTTTTGTGGCCAAACTAAACGCCTCAACCTATGCCAGCAAGCACGACCGACAAACCGCTCAGCATCGTCTATATCACCCCCGCACTGTACCTGCGGGGTGGGGTAGAGCGCGTGCTGACGATGAAGGCCAACTACCTGGCCGACAGCCTGGGCTACGATGTCACCATCATCCTGACCGAGGGCAAGGACAAGCCATACGCCTACCCCCTGTCAGACAGGGTGCGGGTGGTGAACCTCGACATCGGCTTCGAACAGCTATGGACCTGCTCCTTCGTGAAGAAGATTGTGGTCTATCTGCGCAAGCAGCGCCGCTACCGGCGCCTGCTCACCGCCGAGCTGATGCGCCTGCGGCCCGACATCACCGACTCGCTGCTGCGACGCGAAATCAATTTCATCACATCCATAAAGGACGGCAGCCGCAAGATAGGCGAGCTGCATGTCAACCGCGCCAACTACCGCAACTTCGAGGCCGGCGAGACTAACGCCCTGAAAGCGCTCTTTGCCCGGCTGTGGATGCGCAACCTCGTGGGCCACCTGCGCCGTCTGGACCGCTTCGTCGTGCTGACCGAAGAGGACCGCGCCGCATGGAGCGAGCTGCACAACGTGGTGGCCATACCCAACCCCGTGGCCTTCAGACACGCGCAGCAGAGCCCGCTGACGGAGCACCGCGTCATTGCCGTCGGACGCTATGTCTATCAGAAAGGCTTCGACATGCTGCTCGAGGCATGGCAGAGCGTCGAGCGACGATGCCCCAGCTGGCGACTGGACATCTTCGGCGACGGCGACCGCCAGCCCTACGAGCTGATGATAGACCGTCTGCAGCTCGACCGCCGTCGCTGCCAGCTGCACCCGTCCACGCAGGACATACAGCAGGAGTATGCCGCCAGCTCGCTCTGCGTCTTCAGCTCGCGTTTCGAGGGCCTGAGCATGGCGCTGCTCGAGGCCGCGGCCTGCGGCCTGCCGATGGTGTCGTTCGCCTGCCCGTGCGGACCGCGCGACGTCATAACCGATGGCACCGACGGGCTGCTCGTCCAGAACGGCGACGTCGCCCAGCTGGCCTACAAGATGGTGTGGCTCATGCAGCGCCCCGACGAGATAGTGCGCATGGGACACGCAGCGGCCAGCAAAGCCAAACGCTACAGCATGGAGCAGATAGGTGCCCGATGGAAGCAACTGTTCGACGACGTGATGGCAAGATGAAGATACTCTTCCTCGTATATCATGGCTTCTCTGACTCAAGCGGCATCTCGAAGAAGATACACAGTCAGGTAAAGGCTCTCAGGCAGAACGGCCACGAGGTGAGCCTCTGCAGCTACGACTTCTCGCCCGAAGGACATCGCTGCCGCTACATCGACGGCCGCGTGCTGGCCGACTATGGCACGGGCCGGATGGCGGCCCTGCGACAGCGCACCGACTACAAACCCATCTTCGACCACTGTGTGGCCACGGCCACCGAGCTGGTCTATGCACGCTGCTTCCAG
This sequence comes from Prevotella sp., assembly GCA_024680755.1. Classification (GTDB taxonomy): domain Bacteria; phylum Bacteroidota; class Bacteroidia; order Bacteroidales; family Bacteroidaceae; genus Prevotella. The sequence continues at coordinate 10,609 of JAILBT010000081.1, forward strand.
AACGCCTCGCCCTGGCTGGTAGCCTTCTTCCGCCGGCTGAGACGCGCGGGCATCAGGGCCGTCATGGAGGTGCCCACATATCCCTACGACCAGGAGTTTGCCGGCTACAACTGGGACCAGCGGCTCAGCCTGGCCATCGACAAGATGTTCCGCCGACAGCTGGCCCGACAGCTCGACGCCATAGTCACCTTCTCTGACGAGACGGAGATATTCGGACAGCGCACCATACGCATCAGCAACGGTGTCGACCTGGACAGCCTGCCGCTGCACAGGGCCACCGGACATGCGACGCCAGCCATCAACATGATAGGCGTGGCCGAGCTGCACTACTGGCACGGCTTCGACCGCATGATAGCCGGCATGGGCCGATACTACCAGCAGGGCGGACGGCGTGAACTGCGCTTCCACATCGTGGGCGACGTGCACCCGGCGTACATGACACAGGGCACGCCCTTCTCGCCGCCCTTCCGAGACATGATAGACATGTATGGACTCGCCGACCGCGTCGTGTTTCACGGACAGCTCTTCGGTAGCCGGCTCGACCGGGTGTTCGACGGCTGCCAGTTTGCCGTGGGCTCGCTCGGAAGGCACCGCAGCGGCATCAGCGTCATCAAGACCCTGAAGAACCGCGAATATGCCTCGCGCGGACTGCCCTTCATCTACAGCGAACAGGACAGCGACTTCGACAGCCAGCCATACATACTGAAGGCACCGGCCGACGAGTCGCCCATCGACATGGAAAAGATAATAGACTTCATCGACCACTTCCACACACCGCCCGCCGACATAAGGCGCACCGTGGAGCACCTCGCCTGGCGACAGCAGATGCAGCGCGTGGTCACAGACATCAGTCAGCATGAGCCAGTATGAAGTGACGATAGGCATACCGGTGTATAACATCGAACGCTATGTGGCGCGCGCCATCGAGTCGGCCCTCGGGCAGACCTTTGAGAGCATAGAGATACTCGTGCTCGACGACTGCGGCACCGACGGCTCGATGGACATCGTACGCCGGTACCAGCGCAGCCACCCACGCGGCTGCCATATACGCGTCGTGCGCCAGCCAGAGAACATGGGCCTCGGCCAGGCGCGCAACCGCATCGTGGCCGAGGCACGCGGACGCTATCTCTACCACCTCGACGGCGACGACGCCATCGCGCCCGACACCATTGCCCTGCTCCACGCCGAGATGGTCAGACACCAGGCGCAGCTGGTCTATGGCTCATACAAGCGCGTCTATGAGGACGGCAGCACGCCGCCGCGCCAGTGTGTCTATCCCTACCGCGTGTTCACACAGCAGGGGGAGTTCGCCTCCTTCGTCTATCAACGCTACGACGCTCTGCAGGCCAACACATGGAACTTCCTGATCGACATCCGCGTCTATCGCGACAATCACATAGGCCATCAGCCGGTCAATTTCTGGGAAGACTTCACCTTCACCATGGACCTGCCCACATACGTCACGCGGGTGGTCATGTTGCCGAGCGTCACATATATATACTACATGCGCGCTAACACGCTGTCGAACACACAGCACCGCACGCACATCGACAAGGCGGAGATACAGGCCACCATACATGCTATGCAGGCCGTCAAGGACGCCAGCAGCCGCATCAGCGGCCAGACGTATTTCCCCATGCGCATGTACAAGGTCATGCTGACCTGCTTCTACGTCGTGTGCAGCATACTGCGCCACAGGGCCGTCATCTCGCCTGCCTTCACGCCGAGGGAGATACGCGACGTGATGGCCTCGCCGCTGTCGCTGGCCGAGGTGTTGCGTCTGCGGCGATGGCGCCTGCGCAATCTTGCCCTCTATGCCCTGTCTGTCATGCCGCCGCGCCTCTCAGTGGCATGTATGTGGGCCGCCGCCAGGGCCCGCCATCTGATATAGCCCCCGTCCTCCCACGGTCCGGTAAGCTGCGCCAATGGTGAAGCCCCCAAAAAAATCCTAACCCATCCCTCTGTGAACATCTTCTTCCTCATAGGCTCTATGGCCAAGGCCCACGGCGTGGAGCGCGCCCTGGCCGACAAAGCCAACTACATGGCCCTGGCCGGCCACGATGTCACCCTTGTCACCTACGAGCAGGGACAGCACCCCCACGCCTTCCCCATCAGCCCCCGTGTGCGCCATCTTGACCTTGGCTGCCGCTTCTTCACCCTCTACAGCCTCCCGCTGCCGCGGCGCCTCGTGGCCGCTGCCGTGATGCGGCACCGCTTCGCCCGCCTGCTGCGGAGGGCTGTGGACAGTCTGAAGCCCGACGCCATCGTCGTCACGACATACACCTGGGAGTTCATGCCGGCCATCATCGCCATGCGCCGCCGCACACACATCATCGTCGAGGCCCACTCGTCGTTCAGCGGCGACATGGTGGGCCGCAACTGGCTGGAGCGCGCCGACAAACGCCTCTACCTGCACACGCTGAGCCGTTGCCATACGCTGATTGCCCTCACGCAGCGCGACGCCACACAGTGGCGACGCTACATACCACATGTGGAGGTAGTCGGCAACGCCGTCTCGTTCTACTGCGACGACATCAGCCGCCTTGAGCGACAGACAGGACGTATCATCGCCGCCGGACGCTACCACCGGCAGAAACGCTTCGACAGACTGATAGAAGCCTTCGCCAGCATTGCACACCGCTTCCCCACATGGCATGTCGATATCTTTGGCGAAGGACCCGAACAGCAGCAGCTGCAGCAGCTGATAGACAGCCTGAACATGCAGCAGCGTATATGCCTGAACCCACCCACAAACAACATATACGACGAGTTCAAGCGCAGCGAGATGTTCGTCTTCACCTCAGACAACGAGGGCTACGGACTTGTGCTGATAGAGGCTATGGCCTGCGGCGTGCCACCCGTAGCGACAGACTGCCCCTGCGGACCGGCGGAGATAATAGACAATGGCATCACCGGACTGCTGGCGAGAATGGACGTGGCCGACGTAGCCGAAAAGATGGAGTGGCTCATGAGCCACGACCAGGAGCGCCGCGACATGGCACGCAGGGCTCATGCCGCGGCGGCCAGGTTCCGCCCAGAGGTGGTCATGCCACGGTGGGAAGAGAAATACATGTCAGCCTGCGCATTGCCATTATAAAGCCTGATTGTATGGAAAACCTGATTAGTGTAATCGTGCCCGTCCACAACGTCCGTGAATACCTGCCGGACTGCCTCGACAGCATCGTGGCACAGACATACAGGAACATAGAGATAATAGTCATCGACGACGGCTCGACCGACGGAGGCGAAACTCTCTGCGACCTCTATGCCGGACGCGACAGCCGCATAACCGTGGTCCACCAGAAGCAACAGGGACTCTCGGGCGCGCGAAACACCGGACTGACGGTAGCCAAAGGCAGCCTCGTGGCCTTCATCGACAGCGATGACGTCATCGACCCTGACATGCTGCAGGTGTTGTGCGACGGCATGGAGCGAACGCAGGCCGACGTGTCGATGGTGTCATGCTGCTACCTCATGCCCGACGGAAGCAGACAGGCCGTCAATATCAGTCTGGTCGGCCCCGACGGACTGTACATCACCGACGGCCGGCGGCTGGCCCTGATGACGCTCGCCGACGACCAGTGGCGCCTCGGAGCCGTGTGGAACAAGCTCTACAGGCGCAGCGTCATTGCCGACGAACGCTTCGCACAGACCGCTGCCGAGGACCTGGAGTTCAACCTGAGGGTGCTCAGACGCACCGGACGCGCCGTCGTCGTCAACCGGCCGCTCTACCATTGGCGACAGCGTCCGGCCTCGCTCTCCCGACTGAAGGTGTTCCCGCTACGGCTGCTGCAGACGCACCTGCTCTGTCTCGACGGCATAGATGCCGACGACACCCAGCTCAAAGCTGCCTGCCTGAACATCATTTACGACGAGCTGCCCGGACTGAGGTACTGGTACGGACGAACAGAGCTGAACACCGACGCAGCCCACGCCGTAGGCCTGGCCTACGCCCAGACACGAAACCAGTATCTTGCCAACACAGCCATACCTGCATGGAAGAAAATAAGGCAGATGATCTATTATCACCTGCCTTTCACATACGCAGCATACGTCGCGCTCGGTCGCTGGCGCGCCGCGCTTAGTGTCTCCCGTCTGTCCAGTATGTTGCGTTGCCAACGCAACAAAGACGCCAGAACGTCTTAATACGCGTGGTCGTCGTGGATGAAGATGCTCTTCAGCGTCATCCACATGATGCGCAGGTCGAGCCACACGCTCCAGTGCTCGATATACCAGATGTCGCGCATCACGCGACCCTCCATCTGCCACAGCTCCTTTGTCTCACCACGGAAACCCGTCACCTGCGACCAGCCCGTCACGCCGGGCTTGACAAAGTGGCGGACCATATACTTGTCTATCAGCGCCGAGTATTGCTCCGTGTGAGCCAGCATGTGAGGCCGCGGGCCGACGATGGACATGTCGCCCTTCAGCACATTCCAGAATTGGGGCAGCTCGTCGATGTTGCACTTGCGCATGAAGTTGCCGAACGAGAACTTGCGGGGGTCGTCCTCCGTCGCCTGGAGCTTGTCGGCATCCTTGTTCACATGCATCGACCGGAACTTATAGCAGCGGAACGACCGACCGTCAAGGCCGGTGCGGTCCTGCCTGAAGAAGATGGGGCCATGCGGACTCTGAAGCTTGATCATCAGAACGACAAAGGGAGAGATAATCGCCGTCAGCAGCAGCGCCACGCCAGACATCACTATGTCGAGCGCGCGCTTCAGCAGCTGGTTCAGTGGATTGGCCAGCGGATTGTCGTAGGGGGTGAAAAGCTCCATGTCGTCAACCAGCTCGCTCTTCAGGTTGATGCCCAGCGACTCCACAGACACCGGCACGAAATAGAAGCGCGTCACATGGCGGTCGCACAGACGCGCTATGCGCTGAACGGCATCGCGACGACGCCGGGACACACACAGATAGAGCTCGTCGCCTATCTCAAGTTCGTCGGGACGGCTGGACAAGGTGTCCAGGAAGGTGTCAACATCGTCGTAAACCGAACATGTGCGGTAGCCCAGCGAGGGGTCGTTCGTCAGCTTGTCGGATATGCGGTCAAGCTCGGGGTCCTTGCCGATGAGGGTCACGGTGCGGGTGTTGCGGCCCGACGAACGAAAGCGCTTGATAATCCATCGCTCTATATAACGTGTCAGCAACAGCGTGAAAAACAGCAGAACACCTGTCTTCAGCAGCGTCATGCCAACGGGCAGACGGTAGTCGATGACCTTCAGCAGCAGATAGCTCAGCACCGTGAACGACGACGTGAGGTAGACCACCTGGCGGATTATCTCTGAGGCCGAGATGAGGCGCTGGTGGATGATGGACGAGTAGCGGGTCTGACACAAGATGAACGACATGTTACATGCCATCTCAAAAACATCATACTGCTGGGGAGTCC
>JAILBT010000085.1 GCA_024680755.1 Prevotella sp.
GAAACTCAGAAACTCAAAAACTCAGAAACTCAAAAACTCAGAAACTCAAAAACTCAGAAACTCAAAAACTCAGAAACTCAAAAACTCAGAAACTCAGAAACTCAAAAACTCAGAAACTCAAAAACTCAGAAACTCATAAACTCATAAACTCATAAACTCAGAAACTCAGAAATTCAAAAACTCAGAAACTCAGAAACTCAAAAACTCAAAAACTCAGAAACTCAAAAACTCAGAAATTCAAAAACTCAGAAACTCAGAAACTCAGAAACTCAAAAACTCAGAGACTCAAAAACTCAGAAACTCAGAAACTCAGAAACTCAAAAACTCAGAAACTCAAAAACTCAGAAACTCAGAAACTCAGAAACTTAGAAACTCAGAAACTCAAAAACTCAAAAACTCAGAAACTAAAAAAGATTAAACACTAAAGACGCAGCATTAGAGATGAAACTGAAGAAACTGATAATACATAATATCGCGTCCATCGAGGATGCGAGCATCGACTTTGAGGCTCAGCCCCTGTCGGGCAGCGAGGTTTTCCTGATAACCGGCAAGACGGGTGCCGGCAAATCGACGATACTGGATGCCATCTGCTTGGCACTGTATGCCGACACGCCGCGCATGGACAGCACCAAGATGCAGGGCGACGCTCGCGACGGCGAGCGGGCCGTGAAGATCGACGACCCGCGCCAGCTGATGCGCCGCAACACGGGCGAGGCTTTCGTCCGACTGACCTTCCAGGGCAGCAACGCCGTCTGCTATGAGGCCACATGGGCTGTGGCGCGCGCCCGCCATAAGCCCACGGGCAACATGAAGACCAGAGAGTGGCAGCTGCGCAAGCTCGACACCGACTTTGTCCTGACTCGTAAGGAAGACGTTCAGGCCGAGATACAAGCTGCCATCGGTCTGGACTTCAAGCAGTTCTGTCGCACCACCCTGCTGGCGCAGGGCGAGTTCACCCGCTTCCTGAACAGTAAGGACGACGAGAAGGCAGAGATACTGGAGAAGATCACCGGCGTGAACATCTACACCCGGATAGGGGCCAAGGTCTATGAGCTCACCAGCCAGAAACAGCGGCTGTGGGAGGCGGCCCGCCAGCAGGTCGGCAGTGTGACGCTGCTGAGCGAGCAGGACATTGCCGGCAAGCGTGAGGCGATGGCCGCCTTAGACGCCCGCTATGCCGCGGCCAAGCAGCAACACGATGCCGACAGGCTGAAATGCCAGTGGCTGAAGGACCGTGCCGTGCTGGCCGAGAGGGTTGCCCGCGCGGCTGATGAGCTGAGGAAAGCAGAGGCTGTGCTGCAGGGCGACGACTTCCGCGACGGGCAGCTGCTGGTCAGCCAGTGGCAGGCCACGATCGAGGCGCGCGGCTGGCTTGCGGCGCGAGACCGCGCCCGAACGGAGGTGGAGCAAAGGCAGCGGGAGATAGGGAGTCTGACGGCCGATTTCTCTGCCGTGCTTGCCGGTATGGCCTTCGAGCAGGGACAAAAGGCGGCGATGGAGACTGAACTAAAGGCCGTTGACAGCTACATCGCTGCCGAACAGCCGCGGGCTGCCGTGTATGAGAACGTGCAGACCATAGTGGCACATCTGAACGCCGTGGCCGAGGGCCGTCAGTTTGTGGCCGACAGGCAGGCAGCCATCAGGCGCGAGACGTCTAAGCTGGAGACCACGCTCGTGCCGGCGCTGGAGCAGGCGGGTAGGGAGGTGGAGGCGGCGCAGGCCGCGCTCGAGCGGCAACAGGCCGCCCTGGCCGCACGCGTGGCAGAACAGGCCGCGCTCCGCCTGCCCGAGCTGCGCCGGCGGCGCGACGGGGCCCGGGACCTGCTGCAAAACGTCAGCACCGCCATCGACTTGCTCGGCTCGCTCGACCAGGCCAAGGCCGTGCGGCAGAAGACCCTGCGCGAGCTGGCCCAGCAACAAGACAGCATCGCCAGGGGACGGCAGACGCTTGTGGCCTATGAGCCGAGGATACGCGACGCGGAGGTAAAGGTCAACACCTGCCGCGAGATGCTCGACCGCCAGAAGGACAGCATTGACAAGTTTGCACGCACCATGCGTCAGAGGCTGCGCCTGGGCGACCGCTGTCCGGTATGCCGGCAGAAGATAGTCGGACAGCTGCCGCCCGAGTCTGAGCTGGACGAGCTGATAGGCGGTCTGACGCTCTCGTTGCGCCAGGCAGAGAAGGAGCGCGACGCCATCACAGCCGAACGGAACCGCCTGCAGGCCGAGCTCAAGGCCGCGACGCAGGCGTATCAGCGCGACAAAGAGAGGGCCGACAGCGACACGACGGTGGCGACCCTCGAGCAGAAGCTGGCCGCTGCGTGTCGCGCCTGCGGCATGGCCGCCGGCGCAACGCCCGACGCCGCAGGCAGCCGTATGCTGTCAGAGCTTCAGACGCAGAAGAGGCTTACGGCGGAGACGCTCGGCCAGCTGGACAGCCAGATTAAGCAAGCTGAGGAGAAGGAAGCAGACGTGGCCCGGCTGCGTCAGGCGGTCGATGGTCTCAGGCGCGACGTTGACACGAAGCGGGCTGTTGCCGAAACGCGTCGCAAGGCTGTTGAGGCCAGCCGGCACAAGACAGACGTGGCCCGGGAGCTGGCCGCCGCCAGACAGAAGGAGACGGCGGCAGCCGAGGCACAGGCCGATGCCGCCATCAGCGGCGCATGGCCCCGGCAGTGGCAGGCCGACCCGCGAGCTTTTGCGCAACAGCTGCGCACGGCGGCCGACCGGTATGACGAGCGGCGGCAGCAGCGCCAGAAGCTTGAGCAGCGGCTCAGGGAGGTGGACAGCCTGTGTGTGCAGGTGGGCGATGTGGTGGACAAGCTCCGCGCCTTGGTGCCCGACTGGCAGCAGGCTCTTGTCCCGCCGGCAGCCCGGCAGCCAAAGCTCGTGTCGGTGGCCGTCAACCTCCATTCGGCAGTGTCCAGCGTGCTGTCGGCGCTGAACCGGTCGAAGGCGGCAGCGACGGAGAGCGCCCGTCTGGTGGAGGCTTTCTGTGCCGCCCATACAGACATGGCCGAGGCGCGGCTGGCCGCCCTCAGCGCCTGCACCGCGGGCGACATCGACCGCAGGCGAGCGGCGCTGGAGCAGCTGCGCAGCAACGCGCAGACGCAGAAAGCGTTGTGGCAGAAATGTGTGAAACAGCGTGACGACCACGAGCAGCAGAAGCCCGATCTGGCCGACGATGAGACGGCAGACGTGCTCATCGGCCGTATCATTGACCATGAGCAGCTTATGGCCGCTGTCAATGTGCAGAAGGGAGCGCTCAAAAGAGAACTTGAGGCCGATGCCGAGCAGCGCCAGCGCCTGGCTGAGCTGATGGCCGCGGCCGGGCAGAAGGAGGCCGAGTATCAGAAGTGGTCGCGGCTGAACCAGCTGATAGGCGACGCCACCGGCAGCAAGTTTCGCAAGATAGCGCAGAGCTATGTGCTGGCCAGCCTGATACGCTCGGCCAATGGCTACATGCGCACCCTGACCGACCGCTACACGCTGAAGGTAGAGCCCGGCACGTTTGTCATTCTCCTTGAGGATGCCTATCAGGGCTATGTCACCCGGGCCGCCACCACCATCTCGGGCGGCGAGAGCTTCCTTGTGTCGCTCTCGCTGGCCCTGGCCCTGAGCGACATCGGTCAGCAGCTGGCCGTCGATACGCTGTTCATCGACGAGGGCTTTGGCACCCTGAGCGGCGAGCCGCTCGAACATGCCGTCAGCACCCTGCGCTCGCTGCACACGCGGTCTGGCCGCCATGTGGGTATCATCAGCCATGTCGAGGAGCTGCAGGAGCGCATACCCGTGCAGATACAGGTGCTGCAGGACGGCAACAACTCGAGCAGCACGGTGCGAGTGGTGCCTGCCATGCCCGACGTGGCCGCCGGCGCATAGGGACAGGAAGAGACGCTGCACCTCGCGGCGCTGTCGGTCCGCGCTGCAGACGAATGGCCGGTTATGCTGCCGGACCGTCGGCCCCGCCCACGACAAGCTTAATCTTTGACAGGCGATGTCCCTCCACCTCCATTATCTCGAAGCGGAAGCGGTCGTAGCGCAGCTGCTCGTGCAGCCTGGGGAAGTCGCCGCGCAGCTCGAGCACCAGGCCGGCCAGCGAGTCGGCATCGCCCCCGACGCTGTCAAACACGTCGTCGTCCAGGTCCAGCACGCGCCTCACATCGCTCAGCAGCGTCTTGCCCTCGAAGATGTATGTGTTGGCGTTCACCCTGACGTAGCTCTTCTCCTCCTCGTCATACTCGTCGTTGATTTCGCCCAGTATCTCCTCCAGTATGTCCTCTAAGGTGACGATGCCGCTTGTGCCGCCAAACTCATCTACCACCACGGCGATGTGGACCTTGTTCTGCTGAAACTCGCGCAGCAGGTCATCGATCTTCTTCGTCTCGGGCACGAAGTAGGGCGGGCGTATGAGCGTCTGCCAGCGGAAGCCGGCTGGCTTCTGCAGATGTGGCAGCAGGTCCTTGATGTAGAGTATGCCGCGTATGTTGTCGATGGTTCCCTGATAGACGGGTATGCGCGAGTAGTTGTTCTCAACGATGCAGCGCAGCACGTCGTGGAAGCTCGACTGGAAGTCTAAGTCCACCACGTCCTGCCGGCTGGTCATCACCTCCTTGGCCGTCTCGTCGCCGAAGCGGACGATGCCTTCCAGCATGTTCTGCTCGTCCTGCAGGTCGCGCTTGTCGGTCAGCTCGAGCGCCTGTTCCAGGTCGTCCACGCTCAGCACATGGCTCTCTTGCGTCATCACCTTCTCGGCCAGGTAGCCCGTGCCGATCAGCACCGTCGAAAGCGGGCTGAACAGCCGGCTCAGGCTGCGTATGCCTCCTGCTGCGAAGCGGCAGAAGCTCAGCGCGTGTTGTCCGCAGTAGAGCTTCGGCATTATCTCGCCGAAGAGCAGCAGCAGGAAGGTCAGCAACACCGTCAGCACCAGAAACTGTGCCCATACTGACGTGCCGAAGCTGACGGCGCGTGCGAAGAAATAGTTGAGCAACATGATGATGGTCACGTTCACCAGGTTGTTCGTGATCAGTATTGTGGCCAGTGTGCGCTGCTGGTCTTGTCGCAGGGCCATGATGTCGGCATCGCGGCTGTCGTGCTCAGGGTCCAGCTGGCTGATGTCGTTTGGCGACAGCGAGAAGAAGGCTATCTCCGAGCCCGACGCCAGTCCCGAGGCCAGGAGCAGTGCCAGGGCCAGCGCCAGGGCCGTCCATGCCCCCGGCCCGGGCTGCATCAGGGTGACGGCGCAAAAGAGACTCCAGACCATCACTTGCCGTTGTCGGCCGCCTCGGCCGGCTTCTTCTTGGGTGTCAGCATCTCCATGTTCTCGGCCCATATCTCCGTGCGGTACTGCCGTCGGCCCTGCGGGTCATCGACGGTCTGGTAGCGCAGCCGTCCCTCCACATACAGCTTGTCGCCCTTGTGCACATACTGCTCTACCACCTCGGCCAGCCGTCGCCACAGCACCACGTTGTGCCAGTCGGTGCGGTCGGGCACCTGTGTGCCGTTGGGCAGGGTGTAGCCGCGCTCGGTGGTGGCAAGGCGCAACGTGGCCACCGCCAGGCCGCGATCCACATATCGCACCTCGGGCTCGGTGCCCACGTTGCCTATCAGCATTACCTTGTTCATGCCGTCGTCCGTTTATCGCGCCTTTCCGAGAAAGGTGAACTGGAAATTCTTGCCCTTGACCGACGGGAACTGGCTGCGCTGGTCGACGCGCTGCTGCAGGTGATCGACCATGCGCCGGTAGCACTCCATGCCGCTGTCGGCCTTCACCTGGGCCACGAAGCGCGTGTCGCGGTAGATATACTTGCCCGTGCGCGGGTCTTGCGTGACGCGCTTGAACATCATGTCGCCCTCATACCAGCCTGGCCGGTGATGGCGCAGACCCAGCAACAGCTGCTGCTTGAGGCTGGCTTCGCGGGCGGGCGCTTCGGCGGGCACGTCGGCTGCCGTGGGCGCTATCTCGTCCTTCGCATTGCGATGGCTCTTGAACTCCTCCATGTTCTGGGCGTCGGTCTTTATAATAATAAAGTACGAGTGCGCACGTACCTTATATCTCTTGGGATAGCGCACGTCGCTTGACAGATATTGGCGCACGTCCTGCTCCATCTGTGGGGTCAGGTCTATCTCGCGCAGCGAATAAAGAAAGTTGATGGCCTCGTCGGCTGTCGAGACCAGCGTCTCGTCGTTGAAATATCTGAGATAAAAATTCATACAGAAAAAAATATATCCCGTCGTGATTTCGTCGTTGAAATCATGCGGGACATCTCTTGCGAGCGGAAAACGGGACTCGGACCCGCGACCTCAACCTTGGCAAGGTTGCGCTCTACCAACTGAGCTATTTCCGCGACAAAGTTGACTTATATGTATGGAAACAACGTGTGAAGAGGAGGAGACTCGAACTCCCACGTCGCAATTGACACTACCCCCTCAAAGTAGCGCGTCTACCAATTCCGCCACCTCTCCAGAACGTTTTCCTGACGTTACACACGAAACACGAAAGAGTGCCCAGAACAGGACTCGAACCTGCACGCCTCGCGGCACACGCACCTGAAACGTGCGCGTCTACCAATTCCGCCACCTGGGCAATCTCTTTCTGTTTCAATATGTGGAGCGGAAAACGGGACTCGGACCCGCGACCTCAACCTTGGCAAGGTTGCGCTCTACCAACTGAGCTATTTCCGCATTGCTTACCTCCTGTCGAGAGGTGCATTTCTCCAAATGCGGTGCAAAGGTACGCACTTTTTTTGAACCACCAAAATTTTTAGCAATTTTTTTTCAAAAAAAATGTCTCAGCGTGACTTTTAGGGTGTTTTTACCCCTGTTTCGCTCTGTCTGCCCGTGTTGGCATGGCTGCGAATGTGGAACAACAGAGACTCCGTTGCGGTACAACAGAGGCCCCGCTGCGGTACAACGGAGGCCCCGTTGAGGTTTTCGCCTGTAGCCGAAAAGCCTTTCGCTTGTAGCCGAAAAGCCTTTCGCCTGTAGCCGAAAAGCCTTTCGCTTGTAAGCAAAAACCTGAACGCTTAAAAAATGTCGCGCCGGATACAGAGAGACAATTAGACAGAGAGACAATTAGACAGAGAGACAATTAGACAGAGAGACAATTAGACAGATAGACGATTAGACAGAGAGACAATTAGACAATTAGACAGATAGACAATTAGACAGATAGACAATTAGACAGATAGGCAATTAGACAATTAGACAGATAGACAATTAGACAGATAGGCAATTAGGTACTGACACTATATATAGTTTACATCTAAGTCTTTTTCGTTATACAATAATAAAATCGTAATAAAAACATGTCATTAGATTTAATTCGTTGTCTAAACAAAATGATTATAAACTATATATAGTGCCAGTTCAGAAATTCGTATAATTCGTGAAATACGTTTTAGCCTGCATTATCCATGCAATTTAGTTCATTAATATAGCTCACCACTTGTCGCGAGTCTGTATCTGGTCAGCCCAGCGGTGGTCCTTCGGGAAGGGCTGTCCGCCCCAGGCTTTCACCTGCGTCCAGGGCTGAGGAGCGTCTGTCCAGAAGGGGTGTGTGGCAGGCAGTCCGAGAGGTATGAAGGCCATCGAAGTGATGTAGAGCGAGCCGTTGTTGGTGTACCAGTCGGCCGTAGCGGGCTGCTGTCCGCAGAAGCCTATGGTGAGATAGCCGTCGCGGTAGTTGTCCTGCTGGTCCATCATGCGATGCAGGGTGGCGGTGAGTGCGGCGCGTGCCTGTCCGCGGCTGACACCTTCGGGCAGCTGGTCGTACCAGCAGAGCAGCGACAGCGGTGTCATGGCAGCCAGACGGTAGGGTGTGCTGCGGCCTATGACGGGGAAGGTGCCCTCGGGCGAGATGAAGCGCTCAAGCACCAGGGCGAACTTCTGGGCGCGGCGTAACTCGCGGTCGTAGTACTTGCGATAGTCGAGACGGGTGTTCAGACCGGCCTCGTGGCATGTCCAGAGCGTCTCAAGATACATGGGGTGGAAGACGTAGCTGCTGTAGTAGTCGAAGGCGAAGACGGGGCCGTCGGCATACCATCCGTCGCCCACATACCATTCCTCCACCTTGCGGCAGGCCGAGTTGATGCGGTATTCGTCGCCCTGGGCATAGTCCTTAAGCGCGGGCTCCTGCTTGGTGGCCTTGAAAATGAGACTCTCGATGGTAGAGGAGAAGAGCACCCAGTTGGTGTATGGCGGATCGACGCGGCGCAGCTGTGCGAACTCTGTCATGTAGCGCTGCTTGGTCACAATGTCGAGCGGCCGCCACAGAGCGTCCCACCCGCGCAGCAATGCTTCGGCCACATAAGCGGCATCGACCAGTGCCTGCCCGTGGCCGCGCCACAGCAGGTAGTCGGGGTTGTCTGGATCGACAGCGTTTTTGAATGCGTCTAAGGCCCACTGACGCATCTGCCGGCGCAGCTGTCCCTCTTCAGTCTGGTCGTCGGGCAGGGCGAGCCAGGGGGCTATGCCGGCCATCAGGCGTCCGAAGCACTCCATGTATGCCACGCCCTTGTTGCGTCCGTCCCAGTTGGGGCTGACCTCAAGGCGCATGTTTTTCTTCAGCTCGCCACGGGCCATGTTCTCCAGAACGGGCTGTGCCATGCGTCGCAGCTGCTCCACCCAGTAGGCGCGCTCCTGACTCGTGGCCGACCCAGGGTCTTGCAACTCCAGCAGACGTGTGTATTCGCAGGCTGCCAGCAGCCAGGCACCGGTGCCGAAGGGGGCCTCCGAGTTCTGGTTGACCACCTGTCCGGGTATGGCTTTCTCGCCTATGGGCTGCACGAAGCCCACCTTGCCACTCTTCTGCAGGGCCTTTTTCGAGAGGTACTGCCATGCGCGCTGCACCACGGGCAGGTATTCGTCGCGGCTGAGCAGGCCGTGGTTGATGCCCCAGCAGAGTCCGTAGGTAAAGAAGGCTGTGCCGCTGGTCTCGGGGCCGGGTGCGTGGTCGGGGTCCATCATGGAGCGCGTCCAGTAGCCCCCGGGCTGCTGCAGCGAAGCCACACTGTGGGCCATCTTCACATACTTGTCGCGGAAGAACTGGTAGTGCTTGTATGTCTGTGGCATGTCCTGCAGCACCTTGGCCAGTCCGGCCAGCACCCAGCCGTCGCCGCGTGCCCAGAAGTCTTTCTTCCCGTTGGCGCTCTTGTGCTTGGGATAGACATACTTGCCATCGCGGAAGTATAGTCCCGTCTCTTCGTCGAGCATGATGCCGTCGCTGTATTTCAGGTTGTCATAGAGCTTGTTGAGATAGCCTTCGTCGCCCGTCAGACGGTACATCTTTGTCATCACGGGCATGACCATATACAGGGCGTCAGCCCACCACCAGTAGTCGTTCTGCCGCGACTTCATCTCGTAGCCCATCACCTCGCGTGCACGGCTGACCTTGTAATCTACCGGCAACTCGTTGTACAGGTCGATGTATGTCTGGAAGCATATCTGCCAGTCGCCGAAGAGAACATGCTGCTGGTCCTCGCCGTAGGTCTTGTACTGCCATTTCTGGGGGTCTTTCTCGCCGGCTCCGCGCCAGTGGTTATGCTCGGCCCACTGCTCGCTGTAGCTGAGCCACTGCCGGTTGCCCGTCAGACGATAGGCCTCGATGTTTCCGGTGTGGTAGGCGGCATAGTCCCAGAAAGCCCAGTGCGTAGGCTTGTTCTGCTGTTGCCAGTAGTTGTTCACTCGCTCTATGAGCTGTCTGACCTGTGCGGCCTCGCCCTTGGGGGCTGCCAGGGCCGCAACACACGTCACGAGCAGCAGAAAGCTGATGTAGTAACGTTTCATTGTTTAGATTAGATTTATTTGGTTTGACTTTATTAGTTGAGGAGTTTTTTAGTTGAGGAGTTTTTTAGTTGAGCAGTTTTTTAGTTGAGCAGTTTTTTAGTTGAGGAGTTTTTTAGTTGGGAGTTTTTTAGTTAAGGAGTTTTTTAGTTGAGTGGTTTTTTCTGTTCCTGCGGGCAAAGGTAGTAATAAAAAACGAAAGAATTAAAAAAATATAAAATTAAAATAAAAAAAAATGACATAGACGCGTTTTATGTAACTTTGCGGCCAGAGAAAAAGCCAAAATAAAGCATACACCATGAAACAAACCGATGAACGTGACGGCCTGCTGCTGAGAAACGGCGTGAGTCTGATGGTTCCCTTTGTCCTTATCACCATGTGCTTTGCCCTGTGGGGTTTTGCCAACGACTCTACAGCGCCCATGGTGAAGGCTTTCAGCAAGATATTCCGCATGAGCGTCACCGAGGGTGCGCTGGTGCCTATGGCGTTCTACCTTGGCTATTTCGCCATGGCGTTCCCTGCCGCGTTGTTCATACAGCGTTTTTCGTTCAAGTCGGGCGTTATGCTGGGCCTGGCGCTGATGGGCCTTGGCGCACTGCTCTTCATACCGGCCAAGATGATGGGCTACTACTATCCCTTCCTGCTGGCATATTTCATTATGACCTGCGGTCTGTCGTTTCTTGAGACCAGCTGCAATCCATATATATACTGTATGGGCAGCGAGCAGACGGCCACCCGCCGTCTGAACCTGGCTCAGGCGTTTAATCCGATAGGGGCGCTGGCCGGAATGTTCGTGGCCATGCAGTGGGTCCAGGTGCGTATGAATCCGCTGAGCACCGAAGAGCGCATGAAGCTGAACGACATGCAGCTGCAGGTGGTGCGCGACCACGACCTGTCAGTACTGATAGGCCCGTACATCTTCTTAGCCTCGGCAGCCGTCATACTGCTGGTGCTGATATGGCTGACGCGTATGCCCAAGGGAGCCGACACCCCCACGAGCAAAGACGTGCGTACGGCCATGGAAGAGCTGTGGCAGCTGCGCAGCTATCGCGAGGGCGTGATAGCACAGTTCTTCTATGTGGGAGCCCAGGTGACATGCTGGACCTTCATCATTCAGTATGGCACCCACATCTTCATGAGCGAGGGTATGCCCGAGAAGGGAGCCGAGATAATGTCTCAGAAATTCAACATCGTGGCCATGCTATTCTTCTGCGTCAGCCGCTTCGTATGCACATGGTTTCTGAAGTATATCTCGCCCAGCCGGCTGCTCCAGGTGCTGGCAGTGGTGGCGGCTGGGGCCATCGTGGGGGTGATACTCTTCAGCGACCGGAGTGGGCTCTACTGTCTGGTGGTGGTCAGCGCCTGCATGTCGCTGATGTTCCCCACCATCTATGGCATCTCGCTGCGTGGCGTGGGCGACAACGTCAAGTTTGCCAGCGCGGGCCTCATCATGAGCGTGCTCGGCGGTAGCGTGTTCCCACCGCTGCAGGCAGCCATCATCGACACCAACGTCAGTCTGTTCGGTCTGCCGTCCACCAACCTGTCGTTCGTCATCCCGCTGACGTGCTTCATCGTGGTGGCGCGCTACGGCTATCTGAGCTATGTGCACCACGAAATAAAAGGCGAAGAATGACCCGCATACTGATAATATACACAGGCGGCACGATTGGCATGAACGTGAACCGCTCTACGGGCGCGCTGGAGCCTTTCTGCTTCGACAGTCTGCTGGAGCGCGTGCCCGAGCTGCGACAGTTTGAGCTGGACATCGACACCCGGCAGTTTGACCCGCCCATCGACTCAAGCGACATGACACCTCTGGTGTGGCAGCGGCTGGTAGAGCTCATCGGCCAGTGCTACGACAGCTACGACGGCTTCGTCATCCTGCACGGCACCGACACCATGGCCTACACTGCCTCGGCTCTGAGCTTCATGCTGGAGAACCTAACGAAGCCAGTCATCCTGACCGGCAGCCAGCTGCCTATCTCGCAGTTGCGCACCGACGGCAAGGAGAATCTGATAACCAGCATAGAGATAGCAGCAGCCCGACGGCCCGACGGCAGCGCCCGCGTGCCGGAGGTGGGCATCTATTTCGACGGCCACCTGTTGCGGGGCAAC
Source organism: Prevotella sp. (assembly GCA_024680755.1). Classification (GTDB taxonomy): domain Bacteria; phylum Bacteroidota; class Bacteroidia; order Bacteroidales; family Bacteroidaceae; genus Prevotella. The sequence continues at coordinate 11,899 of JAILBT010000085.1, forward strand.
CGCACCACCAAGCAGAGTGCCGATGCCTTCAACGCCTTTGAGAGCTTCAACTGCCCGCATCTGGCCGACGCAGGCGTGGAGATAGTCTATCACGACCAGCACATACTGCGCCCCGCGGCAGGCCGCACCATGACAGCACACACCAGGCTTGACACGGGCGTAGTGATACTGTCGCTCATGCCGGGACTGCGCGAAGACATCGTACGCCACATCGTCGAAGCACCGTCACTGCGTGGCATCGTGATACGCTCCTACGGCAGCGGCAACGCGCCGAGTCACCCCTGGCTGCTACGCACGCTGGCCGAAGCCACAGAGCACGGGCGCGTAGTGGTAAACATCAGCCAGTGTGTGGAGGGGCAGGTGGCCATGACACGCTACGACACCGGCCTGCACCTGCAGCAGGCCGGCGTGCTGTCCGCACGAGACAGCACCGTGGAAAGCGCTGTCACTAAGCTGATGTATCTGCTGGGACGCTTCACCGACACGGACGACGTGAGACGATACATGCAACAGAGCATCAGGGGGGAGATTAGCATAAAGCCTAATACATAATACCCAGATGAACCATAGACCGTATCTGCTGCTTGTAGCAGCACTTTTCTGCGCTGTCGGCGTTGCGGCGCAGAAGATGAAGTGGAACGCTGCCTACCAGGCATACATCGACCAGTATAAAGATGTGGCCATAGAGCAGATGCTGAAATACGACGTGCCGGCCAGCATCACGCTGGCACAGGGTCTGCTGGAGAGCGGGGCCGGACGCAGCGAGCTGACACGCCGTTCCAACAACCATTTCGGCATCAAATGCCACGGCTGGACGGGCAAGAAGACTTACCACAACGACGACCGCGCAGGCGAATGTTTCCGCGTCTATAAGTCGGCCTACGAGAGCTTTGAAGACCACTCCAAGTTTCTCAGGGAAGGCCGACGCTATGCTGACCTGTTCAAGCTGAAGCGCACCGACTTCAAGGGCTGGGCCAAGGGACTGCGCAAGGCCGGCTATGCCACTGACCCCGACTACCCCACCCTGCTAATCGGACTGATACAGCTCTACAAGCTCTACCAGTATGACGACGCCAGCTCATACGACAAGTTCATTGCCAAGCACACACGCAAGAACTTCACCGGCGAGCGACATCAGATACACAAGTATAACAAGAACTACTATGTTGTGGCGCGTGCCGGCGACTCGCTGGCCGACATAGCCGACGAAATGGGCATCAAAATAAAGAAGCTTGTAAAATATAACGAGATGCTCGACGAGGACATGGCCGTGAACGTGGGGGACATCATCTATCTGAAGAAGAAACAGAAATATGCCGCCAAAGACTACAAGGGACGCTCCCACTATGTGCGCGCCGGCGAAACCATGCACAGCATATCGCAGCAGTATGGTATGCAGATGCGCAAACTGTATAAGCTTAACCACCTGAAGCCCGACTACCAGCTGTGCGTGGGCGACGAGCTGAAGCTGCGCTAAGGTGGCAATCATAGACTAAACAACTAAACAACCAAACAACCAAACAATAAAACGTCTAATTCAAAGTTTAATATATCGTCACATAGTTTTATAACATTGTTGTAATTCCAAGTTTTGTCGAACCGTCTAACCATCTGATTGCCTATCCAACCAAACAACCAAACAACCAAACAGCCAAACCACCAAACCACCATACTTGGCATGGTATCAAGGTTGCTTGTCGCTGCCGTCATAGCGGTAGCGCTGTCGGCATGCTCGGCCCAGAAGAACACGGCGCGCAGCCGCTGGTGGCACTCGTTCACCGCACGCTACAACACCTACTACAACGGCCACCAAGCCTTTCTTGAGGGCAACGAGCAGAAAGAGAAAGGCAACACCGACAACTACACCGAGCAGTTGCCCATGTACATGGTAGGCAACAAGAAGAGCCAGTCGCTGGGCAAGAGCAACTACGACCGCGCTATAGAGAAGAGCGAGAAAACCATACGCCGCCACAGCATAAAGTCCAAGCCGCAATGGAACAAGAGCCGCCGCAAGACAGACAAGGACAAGGAGTGGCTCGCGCGCCGCGAGTACAACCCGTTCCTTTGGCGGGCATGGATGCTGCTGGGCAAGTCGCAGTTTCAGGAGGGTGCCTTCGAGGAGGCAGCCGCCACGTTCAGCTATGTGTCGCGCCTCTACCAGACGCAGCCCGCCATACGCCAGCAGGCACAGAGCTGGCTGGCACGCACATACGTCGAGCTCGACTGGATGTACGAGGCCGAGGACGTCATACGCAAGCAGGCACGCGACAGCATACACCACCGAGCCGCACGCGACTGGCAGGCGGCACAGGCCGACTATCTGTTGGCCTCGGGCCAGCTGGCAGAGGCCGTCCCCCTGCTCAGGCAGGTCATCCAACACGACCCGCACGGCTATCGCAAGGCACGCCACTACTACATACTCGGACAGGTGGAGGCGGCACTCGGCCACGAGCGCGAGGCATACCGCGCCTTCAGCCGCGTGCAAAGGCAAAACCCGCCATACGAGCTGTCGTTCAACGCACGCATTGCGCAGACGGAGGTGATGGCAGCACACAGCTCGCACGACGGACAGCTCAGCAAGACGGCACGCCGCATGGTGCGCCGCCTGAAAGGCATGGCGCGCGACGATAATAACAAGGAATACCTCGACCAGGTCTATTATGCCATCGGCAACATATACATGACCGTGCCCGACACGCTCAGAGCACTCGACGCATACGAGCAGGGAGCCGCCAAGGCCACACGCTCGGGGCTTGAGAAAGGCGTGCTGCTGCTGCGCATGGGCGACATCTACTGGACGATGGAACGCTTCAACGACGCACAGCGATGCTACGGCGAAGCCATCGGACTGCTCGACAAGGACCGCGCAGACTATGCGCAGCTGGCCGAGCGGTCGAAGGTGCTCGACGAGCTGGTGCCGCACACCGATGCCATACACCTGCAGGACTCGCTGCAACAGCTGGCCAAGATGCCCGAGGAGCAGCGACTGGCCGCCATCGACCGCGTCATTGAGGCTCTGAAGGAAAAGGAAAAAGCCGAGCGACGCGCCGAGCAAGAGGCTGCCGTCGAGAAAGCGGGACAGCAGGCACAGAGGCAGACAGGGCGCAACCAGCAGCAGAACCGACAGCAGACAGCCAACGCTCAGGACAAGAACGGCACATGGTACTTCTACAATCCGATGGCCGTCAGCCAAGGCAAACAGACCTTCCAGCGTATTTGGGGCAAACGTGAGAACGCCGACAACTGGCAGCGCTCGAACATAACCGTCGTGGGCGGCGACATGGCAGCCGACGCAGCCATGCCGACAGACGAGGCAGCCGACAGCCTCAGGGCGGCCGAGACCGAAACGCCAAACGCCGACGACGAAGGCAAGCAGGCTGCCAACGACTCGCTGCAGAACGACCCGCACAACCGCGAATACTATCTGGCGCAGATACCCTTCACCGACGAACAGGTGGCCGCCAGCGACGACATCATCAAGGAGGCTCTGCTGCAGAGCGGTATCATCTTCAAGGACAAGCTGGACAACCTGCCTCTGGCAGAGAAACAGCTGCAGCGGCTTCACACGCAATATAGCGACTATCCGCAGATGGACCTGGCGCTCTACCACATGTACCTGCTCTACATGCGGCAGCGACAGACAGACCGCGCCGAGCAATGCGTGGCACAGCTGCAGCAGGACTACCCTCAGTCGGAATGGACCATACTGCTGAGCGACCCATACTTTGCCGAGAACCAGCGCTTCGGACAGCATATAGAAGACTCGCTCTATGCCGCCACATATCAGGCATTCCTCGACCAGCGCTACGACGTGGTGTTCCAGAACGCAAACGTGGCCAACGGCCGTTTCCCCCTTGGCGAACACAGGCCAAAGTTCCTCTTCGTCGAGGGACTGGCATGGCTCAACAGCGGCAACGCCGACAGCTGCCTGGTGCGGATGAAAACCGTGGTGGAGAAGCACCCGCAGAGCGATGTGGCTGAAATGGCGGGCATGATAGTCAAGGGCGTCGGCGAGGGACGCGTGCTGCACGGCGGCAGCTTCGACCTGGGCGACGTGTGGTCGCTGCGCGGACTGGTGGCCACGCAGGACAGCACACAGCAAGACACACTGTCAGTCGAGCGCAACACGGCCTTCTATTTCATACTGGCCTACCAGCCCGACTCGCTGCTCATCGACGGCGCAAGCGGTGCCACCCACGCCACGGCCAACGAGAACAAGCTGTTGTTCCATATAGCGCGCTACAACTTCACAAACTTCCTGGTGCGTAACTTCGAGCTGCAAGTGGACCGCGACGAGGCGGTGCACCGGCTGACCGTCAGCGGGTTCATGAGCTACGACGAGGCGCTGCAGTATGCACGCCAGCTCTACTCCGACCCGCAGATGGCGCGACTGCTACGCCCATGCCGGCGTATCGTCATCAGCGAAGAAAACCTGCCGTTGCTCGGAACACGCGTCAGCTACAACGACTACGAGCTGTTCTACCAGCAACACCTGCAGCCGCTCGAGGTGAGCGACGAACAGCTGCTGCTGCGACCAGACGTCATCGTGCAGCCGTCGGAAGACGATGCCGACACACAAGGCGAAGCAGACGACGACGGTGGAAGCCAGCAGCCAGGCGACGACTTCTTCGACTTCGGCGACGACTTCTTCTGAGCCGCACAACACCAGGCAGACTCTGTTTGGCTTACCATCAAGTATTCTGATTATTCAGAATAATCTGATTACTCAGAATATTCTGATTACTCAGATTGCATCAATCTGCACGGGCTTAATAGACCAGGGCTTCGCTGGGGTAGAGATACCAGTCGACCGACTTGTTGCAGCTGGCCACCCACTGTCCGTAGCTGTGGCCATAGGCGGAGTATGCGCCGCTGATAATGCCGTCTATAAGCAAGCCGAGCGGCGTGCCCTCGGTGGTGTGGCGGAAATCCTGGTGCGGCACGGCAATGCACCACGAGATACCGGTGTTGAAATTGCCGCGGTCGATGGTGACATACTCAAACATTGTCTCCTGCGTGCGATACTGATACTGGTGTATCTCCCAGTTGGCACCGTTGTAGGGCGAGATGATGAAGGGGTCCAGCGCAGCAGCAGAGAAGAGACGCGCCGTCTGTACGTCGCGGAAGGTTATGACGTATGTGGCCTCGGGCGCGTCGAAGACACGGAAGACATCCGACTCTGCGTGCCGCACGTTGTAGTGATAGCGTGGCACCATGCCCGACTCGGTGGTGACGGGATTGACAGCCAGGTGTGCGTCGTCGAAGAGGCAGAGCACTGCCTCGCCGTTCTCGCTGCGCTGCAGCAGTGCGTCGTCCTTGATGATGTAGCGCGGACAGCTCTCGTTGCGCACCAGGCCCTGCCCATCTTCAGCCACGATGCTCTGCACCTCACCATATCTTATGCCGACAAACCTGATGGCAGCCGCCACCTGACGGTTGCAGCCCACCGCCTGAAGCGTGACATGCAGCCGCACCTGCCGTGCAGCCAGGTTGCTGGCATCGGTGCTGGCGGGCGCAAGCGGCTCAGGCGCGTCGATGGTCAGCACGATGTCGTTGTAGTCCCAGTCGCCCGAGCGGGGGAATTCAGCCTCGTAGAGATAACAGAGCCTCTGGCGCGACAGCAGGCTGCCGCCGGCCGTCGGGGGCACGTCGGCGGCTGTCAGTCTGCATACGGGCTGCCCCGCCGGGCAGCTCTTCAGCGCTATCAGCTGTCCTGTGGCATCGTAGGCCGCGCACCACATCTGCTGCAGCGCCTTGGGCAGGAGGTAACTCATAGATGCGGTCTGACCTGCCGACACATGCTGCTCGACCATCAGCAGGGCCTGACCGTCTGCATGCGGACTGGCCGTCAGCAGGCAGACACGCCATGTGCCATCTACATCACAGGTGACGTTGGTGGTTGTGGAATAGACCAGTTGCCAGTCGTGGTGGTAGTCAACGGTGTCGGTGGGGAAGCTGCGCACCATTATGTCCTCATATACCTGCCGGTCGAACATGTTCTTATTGCAGCCTGCGGTAAGCAGAGCGGCAGCCATTGCTGCCACTGCCGCGACTCTCACTTTTGTTGATACGCTATGCATAATCCTTATGGTGGACATTGCCGTGGGGCATTGTCGCGTTTAGTAACTACGGCCGCAAAATTACGATAAATATTTCAATTGTTGCTGTTTTTTGCGCAAAATGTTTATCTTTGCAGCCGACTACCGATACGCAGGTGTCTCACCTGCGTCTGCCGCAAGTGAGGTGCCCGGTGTCTCCGTGCAAAGCAGTGAAACAACCACTACCAAGAATTAAACACAAGCATGCAAATATGAAACCACTTTTTCCCCTTCTCGCGCTTGGTGTGCTGCTCGTCGGCTGCTCCACCCCGAAGAGACACGTCGCTGCCAGCCGGCCGAGCATATCCGTCCTTGGCGACTCTTACAGCACCTACGAGGGCTACATGTCCTGCGACACCAATCTGGTGTGGTACTTCCCCAAGGGCTCTGCCGGGGCCTATCACGACTCGCGCAACGGCAACGACGTGAGCGACGTTCGCCAGACGTGGTGGCACCTGCTCTGTGCGGGCCACGGCTATCGCTTAGAGGCCAACAACTCGTTCAGCGGGGCCACCATCTGCTACACCGGCTATCGCGACCGCTCGACGGGCCGGCCGCGCGACTTCACCAACCGCTCGTTCGTCTCGCGCGTAACGCAGCTCGGTTCGCCCGACATAATACTGATATGCGGAGCCACCAACGACTCGTGGGCCGGGGTGCCCATAGGCGAGTATAAGTGGCAAGACTGGACCGACGACGACCTGCACACCTTCCGTCCCGCCATGGCCTGCATGCTGCACAGGGCGCAGGGACGCTACCCGGGCGTGCCCGTCTATTTCATACTGAACAGCGAGCTGAAACCTTCTATCAACGAGAGCGTGGACAGCATCTGCGCCCGCTACGGCGTGCAGGTGATACGGCTGCACGACATCGACAAGCAGGGCGGCCACCCATCGGTGGCGGGCATGAAGTCCATCGCCGACCAGGTGGCGGCGGCCCTGGTCAGATAATCCCCATCTGGTGCAGGAAGATAAGCACTATGCACAGCGGTACGACCCAGCGCACCAGCTGTAGCCAGGGTTCGAAGAGGCGCTCGTCGGTGCCGCCACAGAGGAACTCGCGTCGCACCATGGGCCTTGCGGCGCGCCAGCCTATAAGCAGCGATGTGAGCAGTGCCCCCACAGGCAACAGCACCTGGGCCGTCAGATGGTCGCACAGGTCCATGACGCTCAGCCCTGACAGCTGCCAGTTGGGGCGCGCACCCACGCTGAGCGAACACACCACGGCCAGCAGCGAGCAGCCCACCGTGAGCAGCCATGCCGCACGCGGACGGCTCCAGCCCAGCTCCTCGCTGAAATAGGCCGTGCCTATCTCGTGCATGGAAATGGTGCTGGTGAGGGCAGCAAACACGAGCAGGGCGTAGAACGACACCTGTATCAGCCAGCCTAACCAGGCCACACTGCCGAAAGCCTGGGCAAACACGCTGGGCAGAGTGATGAAGATGAGCGACGGTCCGGCGTCGGGCGTGACGCCCACGGAGAAGGCAGCGGGAAAGATGACCAGTCCGGCCAGCACAGCCACGGCCAGGTCGAGCACCACTATCTGCGTGGCGGCAGCTGGCAGCGAGGTCTGCCGGCTATAGTAGCTGGCGTAGGTGCAGAGGCAGGCCGTGCCGAGCGACAGCGAGAAGAAAGCCTGCCCCAGCGCCTCGAGCCACACGCCGGCCGTGAGCTTGCTGAAGTCGGGCCGAAGCAGAAACTCCACGCCACGCATGGCACCGGGCAGACTGCACGCCGCGACAGCCAGCACAATCAGCAGCAGCAACAGCAGCGGCATCAGTACCTTCGAAGCGCGCTCTATGCCACGCTGTACACCCAGCGACACCACCATAGACGTGATGACGATGAAGCCCACCGCCCACAGGCATGGCCTGACGGGGTCGCTGCTGAACGTCTGGAAGAAGCTGACGCTGTCTGCCGACGTGGTTGGTATCTGCCCGCAGATGGCCGCGTAGAGATACTGTAGGCACCAGCCGGCCACGACAGCATAGAAGCCCAGTATGATGGAGCTGCACAATATGCCCATCAGCCCCACGCCGGCCCACGCACGGTGGCGCCCCACCTTGGCGTAGGCACGCGCTGCGTTTCGCTGTGCATGGCGCCCTACCACAAACTCGCTTATCATGGCCGGCAGGCCAAGCAGCAGGATACAGACTGCGTATATCAAGATGAAAGCGGCACCGCCGCCCTGCCCCGTCATGTAGGGGAACCGCCACACGTTGCCCAGCCCTACGGCAGAGCCTGCCGTGGCCAGCACTATTCCCAAACGACTGCTAAAGCTACCTCTGCCCATCGCCAATGTCTTAATCCGGATAAAAGAGTTTTGTATTAAGAATTAATAGGTCTGGGATAAGCCAATCTCGTAGCGCAGCCCCTACCCCCCAATGTTTAATGTTTAATGCTTAATGTTAAATGTTAAATTCCTTCAGCTCCTGGTAGATGCGTTGCACGGGCAGTCCCATGACATTGTAGAAGCTGCCGCGCATGTCGGCCACGGCCACATAGCCTATCCACTCCTGCACGCCGTAGGCTCCGGCCTTGTCCATTGGGTGATAGTGGGTCACATAGTAGTGTATCTGTTCGGGTGTGAGTTGTGCGAAGGTCACGTCCGTTGTGACGTCGAAGCGTCTCTGCCCGTTGGTTGTTGTCAGACACACGCCTGTCACCACCTGGTGTGTTCGTCCGCTCATTTCGGTCAGCATAGCCTCTGCCTCTGCCTCGTCGCTCGGTTTGCCCAGCACACGTGCTTGTGTGCCGTGTCCGTCGCCGGGCAACACCACCACGGTGTCGGCCGTGATGAGCAGTTCGTCGTTGGCCAGGGTTGGCAGATATGCCTTGGCTTTCTTAGTGGCACAGTAGAGGGCCACGTCGTGGGCCGGCAGTTCGGCAGGGTAGCTCTCGTCGATGTTGGGCAGCAGCCGGACCTCGAAAGGAATGTCCAGTCCGGCAAGCAGTTGTTTGCGGCGCGGTGAGCCGCTGGCAAGTATCAGTTTCATTTATGTTGTGTAAATATGTTTACCATCCGAATGCCCTTGCGTCTTTCATCCACAGCCCCTGTGCCCTGAGCACCTGCTCTATCACGTCGCGTGCACAGCCGTCGCCGCCGCCGACATGACTAATATACAGGCTCTGCTCTTGCACCTCAGGGCAGGCATCGGCCGGACATACCGGACAGCCCACGCGTCGCATCACCTCCAGGTCGGGTATGTCGTCGCCCATGTACATCAGTTGCGCGTCGCTCAGTCCGTACTGTTGTTTGAACGCCTCGTATGTCTGCACCTTGACCGAGCAGCCCATGAAGATGTCTTGCAGCCCCAGGTAGCGGTAGCGCTGCTCGACGGTGTCCGAGCGTCCGCCGGTCATTATAGCCAGCCTTAGCCCCATCTTCACGGCCAGCTGAATAGCATAGCCATCCTTGATGTTGATGGTACGCAGCGGATTGCCTTGCTCGTCGGTATTGACGGTGTTGTGGCTCAGCACACCGTCAACGTCGAAGATAATGGCGCGAATCTTGGTCAGGTCGTAGTTGATCATTGAATTGAGGAGTTGAGAAGATGAGGAGTTGAAGAGTTGGGGAGATGAGGAGATGGGGAGTTGGGGTGATGGGGAGATGGGGTGATGAGGAGATGAGGAGATGAGGAGATGAGGAGATGAGGGGGTTGTCATTCGTGCCATTCGTGTAATTCGTTTTAGGTTTTTAGGCGAAAGCACTTAGGAACTGACACTAAATAAAGTTTTTCAAGTTTCACAAGCCCGGCGTGGCACGCCCTGAAAGGGCAACAAGCGGTCAGCCCAGGGCCGCTCGTTGCCCTTTCAGGACGTTTGTGTGCGAAGCATTCATAACTTGCGGAACTTGAGTAAAGTTTGCATTTGAGCTTTAATTCGCGCAATTCGTTTTAATTCGTTGTCTAAAAAAAGATTGCAACCTTTGTATAGTACCAGTTCCTTATTTATGGATGAAGATTTTCTCCACTGTTTCGTTCATGGTGTAGTGTAGCAGCATGAGCTGTTTGTTGTAGCGTCCGCCCTTTGGCGTAGGCTCGAAGCGCAATGGTGTCTGCACCGGCTTCGACGGTTGCTGCCACCGGCTGCCGGTGAAGTTCTTGCCGTAGCGGTGCAGGCCCTGCAGGAAGAACATGGCATGGTCGAAGCCCGTGAGGGCGAAGCGTGGCCATGCCTGTTGCATGTCGCAGCCGAAGGTGGCACGATACTGCTGCATCAGCCTCCGTGTGAGGAGGTCGTTCAGGTCGGTGTGGAACGTGGCAGGTATGAACGTGTCGTAGCGGTAGAAATTGTGCTCGTGCTGTCGCATGTACATCACCCAGTCGGTGTAGCCATAGAGCGATATGCGTGTCTCTGGCTGGTTCATTGTCAGGTTGTTCAGCTTCAGTATGGCCATATTCAGCTCGGGTGCGCGCCCCGTGTTGAGCACCACCACGTTGCGGCGTTTGCTGTCGAAAACCTTTAGGAAGTCTTCCTCGCTGTTCTTCAGGTTTGTCAGCTTGTAGGCCATGTGGTGCCGTTCGAGTGCGGTGCGCAGTGCAGTGGTGAAGGCACCCTTGTTGCTTGTGTCGTCGTTGCAGTCGATGATGACGGTGTTGCTGTCGTGGAAGCGCTCCACATAGTCGGCTGTACAGATGTCGTTGATGCTGTCGGCGGGCTGATAGACCTGGAACAGCTGTGTGGTGCGGCTCATCTGCGGGGCGTAGATGCTGAAGGGCAACACCACGCGTATGTCGTGCTGTTCGGCAAAATGGGCTATCGGTCCCACCTGCTGCGAGTAGATGGGTCCCACTATCAGGTCGAGTCGCTGTGCGGCCGGGTCGTCGAGCGCCGTGCCCAGCTGTCCGTCCTCTGTCACGTTCCATGCCCAGACGTCGGCCGAGTATCCCGAGCGTTTCAGGCTGTCGAGTGCCATGAGCCATCCGCGGTAATACTCCGTCATGCGCGTGCCGTCGCCGTTCTGCCGGTGCAGGGGCAGTATGAAGCCCACGCGCAGCTCGCGTTGTGTCACCTCGTCGGTCTGAGCCTCTGCTGCCGTGCTGCCCGTCAGCAGGCAACAGGCCGCCAAAAGCCATTTCTTCATTGCATTTTTGTTTTGGTAGTTATGTTCCATTCAGGTATTGACATTGTTCTGCTCTGGCCTTGTCGTCTGCGGTGCGTGCTACAGCTTTTCCAGTGGTATGGTGCGGCACTCGCCAAGGAAGCGGTATCTCATCTGCAGCAGCTGTCGCCACTGCTGTTGTGTGTCGTTGTCGATGTTGTCGTTCAGCTCGGTGCTGATGGTGCGTCCCAGCGCCTCTAATCGGTCAATGAGCATACCGAGCGTCATGGCCGTCAGGTCGCGTGCGGGCACATAGCGCGACGTGTCGCCTTTCTCGTCGGCGCTGATCTCGATGATGACACCAGCGGCCTGCAGGTCGAACAGCAGGTCGTTGACGATGCGCATGGGTATGGCAGTGCGCTGGCGCAGCTCCGCGGCCGAGAGCATCTGCCCGCCCTGTCGGAAGCGTCGGCAGATGTGTCCCGTCAGTTGCACGGCAAAGAGCAGTCGCTGTCGGTGGCTGAGCGCGTCGGCGCCGCCCTCGAGGTCAAGGTCAGCCCGGTTCTGTATGGTGTAGGTTAGCTGGGCACCGAAGAGACAGATGGTCCACGATATTTGCAGCCAGAGCATAAACAAGGGCAGGGCGGCAAACGAGCCGTAGATGGCGTTGTATGAAGACAGGAACACCTGCGAGTGGATATAGACAAACTGCAGGCCCATCATGGCCATGCCCGCCAGCAGTCCGGGCACTATGGCAGCGCGCACATGCACATGGGTGTTAGGCATGAAGATGTATAGGCCGATGAACACCGACGGCATGACGATGTATGTCAGCAGTCCGCGGTCGGGCAGGAAGATGCTGACGCCCGTGACAATCACGATCACAATCGGCAGCATGAACAGCAGCGACATGTAGTCGGTGAAGGTGCGGAAGATGCTGCGCGGCTTCTTCACCTGCCAGATGTGGTTGAAGGTTTGCTCGATGTTGCTGACCAGCATGAGCACGGTGTAGAGCATGAATATCAGTCCGACGCCAAGGAAGATGCCGCTCTTGGTATGAACCAGATAGCTGTTGACAAACGAGATAATGACGTCGGCCACCTGCGGTTGCGACGAGAAGGCCTGTCTGAACCAGTCTTCGATATACTTGCTGAAGCCGAAGCCCCGCGCTATGGCGAACACCACGGCCAGTATGGGTACAATGGCCAGCAGGGTGGAGTAAGTCAGGGCCGCAGCCTGACTCGTCACCCGCTTGGCTGTGAAGAAGCGTATGGCCATCCTGAGTGGTGTCCACACGGGCTTCACTACCGGCCACATCTTGTTGGAAAAAGAAAACACTGCCCCTATAAGCCGGGTTCTGTACTGTTGAGCGTTACTCTTCATTATAAATTACGTTTCATAACTTATAACTAACGGGTCTCGCCCGTCAGTGCCTGCCATTTATCTACGACGCCGGTCGCCCGTCGCCTCAAGCGTTCTACCCTCCGCCGCGTGGTTTTCCCCCGTTTCGGTTTCGACCATCTCGGGCGGGCAGCCCTGTGCGCGCGGCCCACCATTTCGGCAGCCTGCTGCGCGGCGGTTTACATGAACTTGCAGCCCCCAGCCGGCACAGCCCTGCGATCGCCCGCAGGCTGGTGGTCTCTTACACCACCTTCTCACCCTTACCCGCCTGGACGGTATGTCCCTCCGGCCTGTGGCCAAAGTGCGGGCGGTTGTTTTCTTCTGCCGTCACCCACTGTCGCCAATGGCTTCCATTTTCAGAAGTGGGGTGCCCTGTGCTGCCCGGACTTTCCTCTTTCGCTACACATTAATATTATATGTGTGCGCCAGCGGCAGACCGAGGCAGTGCTTTCTTTAGTTGTGAGTTGTTTGAATTGTTAGTTGTTTGAGTTGTTTTGGTTGTGAGTTTTTTGAGTTGAGAGTTGTTTGAGTTGAGAGTTTTTGAGTTGAGAGTTTTTGAGTTGAGAGTTGAGCTTTCATCTCTTACCTTTCATCTTCCGACCATTCAGTTCTCGGCTATCAGTTCTCAGCTCTCAGTTTTTTCAGCTCTCGGTTATCATTTTTCGATTACGGTCGAGTTTCTCACCCTCGACAGTGTCTCGGGTGTCATCTGCAGATAGGAGGCAATATACACCAGCGGTGCGCGCAGCACGAGTTGCGGTTCGCGCTTCATCAGTTTGGCGTAGCGGTTCTGTGCGCTTTCGAAGCGCAGCAGGTCAGCCCGTTGTTGCGAGATGATAAGGCTTTCCTCCAGTATCTTGCGGTAGAGTATCTGTATATTGACGCTTTTCATGGCCACAGCCTCCAGCTCGGCCTTGGGCAGTGCATAGACCAGCGACGGTTCCAGTGCGGCTATCTGCAGGTTGGATGGCTCTTCCCTGAACAGACTCTCGATGCACATCACAATGGTGTTTTCGGCCGCCATGTATTCGGTCAGCTCCTTGCCTTCCTTATAGTAGAACTGGCGCAACAGTCCCTTCACTATCCAGTAGATATTCTTACATGTCTGCCCCTCGGAAAGTAGTTTCTCTCCCTTAGCAAATTTCATTGGCACCAGCACACTCTCGAGCAGGTCGAGCTCGTCGTGTGTCATCGTGCTGTAGCGGCGCGCCAGTTCGCGTGCTACGTCGCGTTTAGTTAGGCTTAGGCTTGGCATAATGTTGATTTATTAATTATAATTTCACAATTAAGTGATTTATCGGTTCGGCTCTTTCACAGTTTTGTTATGTATATCTTCCTGGCTTTATACTTTTTTTCTAAAAGTCTAAATGTCTGTCTAAATGTCTATTTGTCTATCTGTCTAAATGTCTATTTGTCTATCTGTCTAAATGTCTATCTGTCTAAATGTCTAAATGTCTAAATGTCTATCTGTCTAAATGTCTAAATGTCTATCTGTCTAATTGTCTAAATGTCTAATTGTCTAATTGTCTAATTGTCTAATTGTCTATCTGTCTAATTGTCTATCTGTCTAATTGTCTAATTGTCTATCTGTCTAACTGTCTAATTGTCTAACTGTCTAATTGTCTAACTGTCTAACTGTCTATCTGTCCAAAGCTCTAAATGTCAAAGCTCAGAACGCTACCTGCACCTGTGCCTGTAGCCAGTTGTAGTCTTTCTGGCTGATGTTCTCGCCGCACAGACAGCGTGTATATTGCAGCTGCAGCCGGCAGTTTTTGTAGAACCAGTATTGCAGTCCTGCCGTCAGGTTGGTCTGTTGCCATCCGCTGGTGCCGGTGTTCTTGTCGAATGTCTCGGCCGAGGCCACCACGTCGAGTGCATCGACCACGGGCAGCGTTGTCGTGACGTAACCGCCGCGGCTGCCCACGTTGCCGTCTTTGCCCCCCAGCCATTCGGCCCTGAGGCTCATGGGGCGTGGCCCCTTGTAGCGTCCGCTGGCGTAGCGTCCCGTCTTCAGCTCGGCACCCACGCTGTAGCGGTTGCGGGTGTAGTTGTCGCCCACCGTTATTTCGGGGTTCCATTCGGCCGTGTCCACGGCATTGCCCTTGCCCAGATAGACCGAGCCCACCACGCGCAGCCCCCCGACGGGTCGCAGCTCCAGCTTGCCGATGAAGTCCTTGTCGTTGTTGCCGTCTTTCTTGTTTATGCCCTGTCCGCTCATCAGTGCCAGCTCGTAGTGCAGCAGGTTGTCCAGCAGGTTGCCATAGACCAGCAGTCCCTGGTCGCGGCCGTAGTTCAGGCCGTGCAGCGGGTCGTAGCAGCCCGAGAGCTGTGTCACGGCCATCGAGCACACGTCGATCAGCTCGAGCTGCACCGGCGAGAGCGGGTTCTCCATTGAGAACGAGTTCTTAAACTGTCCCAGCCGGACGTGTATGGCGTCGTCGCGTGTCAGGCGGAAGTCGGCGTAGAACTCCTGCACCTCGCTGTTGAAGTCGTGCATGAAGAGGAACGACCATCGGTCCGTGATGCGCGCCTTGGCCCACAGCAGCGTCCGCTTCAGGTTGTACGAGTTGGTCTGCACGCCGTTGCGGTCCTGGTATGACCATCCGGCCTGTGCGTAGCCGTTCAGAGTGATTCGGCTGGTCAGTTCCTTGGTCCAGTCGGGTTCGTCGCCGCCCGTCTGCGCCGGCGCGATGGTGCCGCACGTAATGGTCAGCAGCAGTGTCAGCAGGGCCGCCTTGAGTGTGTTTGCTGTCATTTCTGTTGTGTTAAGCTTGTTGATGTTTTTTTTGCTATAATGTTTTGTTATGCCTGCAAAAGTAATCCAATCTGCCGAAACAGCCAAAAGCTTTCGACATATATTTGTTGGTTTATGAAATTTTTGTACCTTTGCAGCGCCATATCAAAAAAATGCAGCAAATGATAAACATAGCCATCTTTGTGTCGGGCAGCGGCACGAATTGTGAGAACCTTATCCGCTATTTCCGGTCGTCAGACTGGGTGTCCACGGCTCTTGTCGTCAGCAACCGGCCCGATGCATACGCTCTGGAGCGTGCGCGCCGTCTCGGTGTGCCTGTGGCCGTGGTGTCGCGTCAGGCCCTGGCCGACCCTGCCGTGGTGTTGCCCCTGCTCAGCGAGCACGGTGTCGGCTTCATCGTCCTGGCCGGCTTCCTGCCTCTCGTGCCCGACTATCTGATCGACGCCTTCCCCCGCCGTATCATCAACCTGCATCCCGCCTTGCTGCCGCGTCATGGCGGCAAGGGCATGTGGGGCCACCACGTCCACGAGGCTGTCAAGGCTGCCGGCGACATCCAGACGGGCATGACCGTACATTATGTCACGCCCGTGTGCGACGGCGGCGACATCATAGCCCAGTTCAGCGTGGCCCTGTCGCCCGACGACAGCGTTGACGACATAGCCGAGAAAGAACACCAGCTGGAGATGCAACACTTCCCCCAGGTGGTCGAGCAGGTGCTGAAGGACACGTTCGGCCAGCCACGGTGAGCGGCCGCGGATCAGGCAGATACCGCGTATGCCGTCAGGTCTAAAGAAATCTTAATTCTTTATCCGTTTGACCAATGTTTCAGATATTTTTGTCTAAATTTGCAGCCGATTTTTTTATCTATAAAAACGCATAAATAACACAGAACAACAATGAACAGAGACACTCTGATAGGTTTCGTTCTCATAGCCCTTGTCCTGATAGGCTTCAGCTGGTGGACCCAGCCCTCTGCCGAGGAGCAGGCCGCCATGCGGCAGCAGGACAGTATAGCGGCCGTGCAGCGCGAGCGTGCAGCCCGTGAGGCTAAGCAGGCTGCCGCCATGACCAATGCCGACGGGCAGCAGCAGTCTGCCCCGCTGCCGACCGACACGACGGCCATCTTCTACCCCGCGATGCAGGGCGTGGACAAGGCCGTGGTGCTGCGCAACAGCCACGTCGAGCTGACGCTGCAGACGCGCGGCGGCGTGGTCCGGCAGGCGCGCATACTCGACTATGAGGACAACCTGCAGGACACCATGGGCGTGACCCTCTTCGACCGCCGCGAGCAGAACATGGAGCTGATGCTGGCCGCGAAGAACGACAACGTGTTCAGCCGCGACCTCTATTTCACCCCCACCGAGCAGACCGACAGCACCGTCGTTCTGACGGCGGCCGCTATCAATGGCGGCGCGCTCAGGCTGCGCTACGAGCTCGGACCAGACTATATGCTCCATCTCTCGGTGCAGGCCGAGGGACTGGCGGGGCTGTTCGCCCCCGACTATGGTGCGCTCGACATCGTGTGGCATGACCTGTGCCGCCAGCAGGAGCCCAGCTACTCGTTCGAGAGCCGCTATGCCACGCTGACATATAAGGAGAGCGACGGCGGCACCGACTACCTGTCTGAGACATCGGAGAAGATCGACGAGCCCGTGGACGAACAGCTCGACTGGGTGGCTTTCAAGAGTCAGTTCTTCTCGTCGGTGCTCATCGCCAAAGACGGTTTCCGCAAGGGCGCCCTGCTCACCAGCATACCGCAGGAGAAAGGCACGGGCTATCTGAAACAGTATTCGGCCAAGCTGAAGACCGCCTTCGACCCCACCGGCCGGAAGCCCACCGAGCTGGAGATGTATTTCGGCCCCAACGATTTCCGCCTGCTTCAGACCGTCGAGCAGCAGAGCCGCTTCGGCAAAGACCTCGACATGGAGCAGCTGGTCTATCTCGGCTGGCCCCTCTTCAGGTGGATCAACCGCTGGTTCACGCTCTATGTGTTCGACTGGCTCACGTCGTGGGGACTCAACATGGGCATAGTGCTGATACTCATCACCCTGCTGCTCAAGGCCATCACCTACCCGATGGTGAAGAAGAGCTATATGTCGAGCGCCAAGATGCGCGTGCTGAAGCCGAAGCTCGACGAGGCTACCAAGCAGTATGACAAGCCCGAAGACCAGATGCAGAAGCAGCAGGCCATGATGCAGCTCTACGCGCAGTATGGCGTGTCGCCGCTCTCGGGCTGTCTGCCCATGCTGATACAGATGCCCATCTGGATTGCCATGTTCAACTTCGTGCCCAATGCCATACAGCTGCGCGGCGAGAGCTTCCTCTGGATAAAGGACCTCTCGACCTACGACCCGATAGTGGAGTGGGGCACCAGCATCTGGGGCATTGGCGACCACCTGTCGCTGACCTGCATACTCTTCTGCGTGGCCAATGTCCTCTACAGCTATATGACCATGCGCCAGCAGCGCGACCAGATGGTGGGTGCGCAGGCCGAGCAGATGAAGATGATGCAGTGGATGATGTATCTCATGCCGCTCATGTTCTTCTTCATCTTCAACGACTACAGTGCCGGCCTGAACTTCTACTATTTCGTGTCGCTCTTCTTCTCGGCCGCCATCATGTTCATTCTGCGCAAGACCACCGACGATGCCAAGCTCCTTGCCATACTCGAGGCCCGCTATCAGGAGAACAAGAAGAACCCGCGCAAGACCACGGGCCTGGCCGCCCGCCTGGAGGCTATGCAGCAGCAGGCGCAGGAGATGCAGCGCCAGCGCGAGCAGCTGAAGAAGCGGTAGCACACACGGCTGCAGGACAATGCGAGCGCCGCGCAGCCCGCCCCACAGGGGGCGGGCTGCGCGGCGCTCGCAATGGGGAGAGGGAAGAGAGGTCGGAGTAATCAGAGTAATCAGAGTAATCAGAGTAATCGGAGTAATCGGAGTAATCGGAGTAATCAGAGTAATCGGAGTAATCGGAGTAATCGGAGTAATCAGAGTAATCGGAGTATTCGGAGTAATCAGAGTAATCAGACGCTCCTTAAAAAGAGCTTTTCCACATTTATTAGGATTGCCCGTTTGAAGAAATCTACCGACCTTTGCAGCCATGAAAAAACTCTACACAATGAAACGAACCCTTTTCACACTTGCCTCCCTGTGTGCCACGGTCAGTGCCCTGGCAGCCACCACACAGGCCGAGACCGTGGCCAACGACTCGTCGCGCGTGTATGACCTCGACGAGGTGTCTATCGTGTCGCACCCCAAGGATGTCTATCGCCTGCGGCTGCAACCCGTCAGCTCCACGATGATAGGCCAGCACGAGATGCAGCTGCTGGGCATTGGCGACCTGCGC
>JAILBT010000104.1 GCA_024680755.1 Prevotella sp.
TGCTGGGGAGCAACTCCATGAGGAATAGGATTGCATGAAACGACAAGTATGGGCAGGAGTCTCTATCAACGAGGCTCCTGCTTTTCCATACTTAGAGTTTCCATCAATGCCAAGAAAAACCCAGAAATGAACCGCTTGCGGCGAAAATTTGTGCAATTAGCTGTAATTCGTACAATTCGTGAAATTCGTCTTAATTCGTTGTTGAAAAAGAAAATGGTGAGAAAGTTCAACCGGTTAACCACTCGGCTACTGGTGAGAAGCGTTTTGCCTGTAGCCGAAAACCCTTGGCATGTTATTTACTGTGGTAAGCTTTAACGATAACTGGGTAGTTGCAAATAATTGCAACACAACTAAAAAATGCAAAAAACGCGCTGCGTCCTTGCTGCTTACAAAAAAGTTATATACTTTTGCAGCCGCTAAACGATTGAAAGTAAAAACATCAAAATTATTATATACTGAAAAATTTATTCGTAACAACGACAGATGAAGAACATTCTCTTTACCCTGGCCTGCACGCTGCTGGCAGCAGGCGCTGCAGGACAGGTGCTCGACGTGAGCACCGGTGGCGTTACCTACCGCTACAACGCTGCCGACTGCGGGCAGATGACCTACTCTGGCGGCGGCACCGCGCTCACTATAGGGCAGCGCACCTACAGCCTCAGCGAGCAGACCGTCATCGCCACCAACCCCACGGGCACGATGGACTCTGTGGTCTGTGTGACCTATAGCGGTAGCAACGCCAGCGTGACCATACCCGGCTACCTGGCTCCATACCTGACCGCTACCGTCAGCGGGGCACATGTGAGCATAACACAGAGCAGCGACGTCGGCGACGACACCACAGGCGAGATAACATACAACCTGAGCGGCACGTCGGCCGACGGCGCCTTCTATCTCAGTGGCTCGTACAAAGCCACCATCGAGCTGGAAGGACTGACGCTGACCAACACCAGCATGACCTACAGCGGAGCACCAATATATATAGACAACGGCAAGCGCATCGACCTGAGCGTGAAGAAAGGCACTGTCAACACCATCAAGGACACAAGCGCCAGCACGGACAAGGGCTGCCTCTACTGCAAAGGCCACCTGGAGCTGAAGGGACAGGGCACGCTGAACATCTACGCCAACGGCGCTGAGGCTCACGGCATAAAGACCGGCGACTACTGCGAGCTGCGCAAGTGTACGGTCAACATACTGAGCGCCGCGAAGGATGGCATACACGCCAACGCCTACTTCCTGCAGGAGAGCGGCGAGCTGAACATCAGCGGCGTGGGCGACGACGGCATACAGGTGGAGCTGGACGGCACCACCAACACCGGTGAGACCGACGGCCACGACAACGAGGACTCGGCAAACTTCTACATCACCGACGGCACGCTCAACATCAGCGTCACGGCTCTCGGCGCCAAGGGCATCAAGAGCGACAACGCCGTGTGTCTGCGCGGCGGCACCGTCAGCAGCACAGCCACCGGCGGCGTCGATGCCACCGACAGCTCGGACCTTTCGGGCAGCTGCGCCATCAAGGCCGAGACAGCCCTCACCGTCAGTGGTGGCACCGTCACGGCCCGGGCCACGGGGCAGGGAGGCAAGGCCATCAGCAGCGACGGCACCATTGCCATCAGCGACGGCAGCGTCACGGCCATCAGCACCGGCAGCAACTACGGCTCGTCGGGCGGCGGCTGGGGCGGACAGAGCAGCAGCAACCATAAGTATGCCAAGGGCATGAAGGCCGACGGCAACATGACTATAACGGGCGGCACCGTGTATGTCAGCAGCAGCAACCATGAGGGCATCGAGACCAAAGGCACGCTGACCGTGAGCGGCGGCGATGTCTATGCCTACGCCAAGGACGATGCCATCAACGCGGCCAGCCACATTTACTTCAAGGGCGGCTATGTGGCCGCCGTGGCTACGGGCAACGACGGCATCGACTCAAACGGCAACTGCTATGTGCAGGGAGCAACGGTGATGGCCGTGGGGGCCTCGACACCTGAGGTGGGCTTCGACGCTAACACCGAGGGAGGCTATAAGCTGTATGTCGAGAGTGGCAACCTGGTGGCCATTGGCGGGCTGGAGAGTGGCTCACAGCTGACGCAGACGTGCTACCAGACCAGCTCGTGGAGCAAGAACACATGGTACACGCTCTGCAAGGACGGCACGGCGGTGCTGACATACAAGACCCCAGCGAGCGGCGGCAACACCATGGTGGTCAGCACCGCAGGCACCACCACGCTGAAGAGTGGCACCACCGTCAGCGGCACCAGCCTCTGGAATGGCAACGGCTTTACCGGCGGCAGCGGCGGCAACAGCGTGACGCTAACGACATACAGTGGCGGCAACGGCGGAGGCCCCGGCGGCGGCGGCGGCCCCGGCGGTGGTGGTGGCGGCCACTGGTGGTGAGGCTCACTGTGACAAAAAGATGGCGATTTTATTTGGAGCTATCGGAGGAGGTCTGTATTTTTGCAGCGCACAAGTAGGATGCGACGTGGCACACGTCGCAATCCAGCAGACTATTGGAAGAGCTTGTTTAGGGACGCGACGCGTCCCTACATAAACATTGTGTTAAAAAACAATAACAGGCGACACAAATATGTCGCCTGATGCTGTTGTTTGACGGAAAAACCGTAACTTTGCGCCGCATTTCCACGACGGAGTGCACAGTTCACATAATGTCCAACTGTTTTAACTAACACACTTAATTCATTTTTTATCACACATGTCAGAACTAACGAAGAACGTGAAACCGCTTGACGATTTCAACTGGGACGAGTTTGAAAACGGCGTCAGCGCCGGCGTGAGCCGCGAGGAGCTCGACAAAGCCTACGACGAGACCCTGAACAAGGTGCAGGAGCACCAGGTGGTCGATGGCACCGTCATCTCGGTTGACAAGAAAGAGGTGGTGGTCAACATCGGCTACAAGAGCGACGGCATCATCCCCGCAAGCGAGTTCCGCTACAACCCCGACCTGAAGCCCGGCGACACCGTGGAGGTCTATGTCGAGAATCCAGAGGACAAGAAAGGCCAGCTGGTGCTGTCGCACAAGAAGGCCCGCCTGTCGAAGAGCTGGGAAAACGTGAACAAGGCCCTCGAAGAGCAGCAGGTCATTCAGGGATACATCAAGTGCCGCACCAAGGGTGGCATGATTGTCGATGTGTTCGGCATCGAGGCCTTCCTGCCCGGAAGCCAGATAGACGTGCACCCCATACGCGACTACGACCAGTTTGTGGGCAAGACGATGGAGTTCAAGGTGGTGAAGATCAACCAGGAGTTCCGCAATGTCGTCGTCAGCCACAAGGCTCTCATCGAGGCCGAGTTGGAGGCACAGAAGCAGGAGATTATCTCGAAGCTCGAGAAGGGTCAGATTCTGGAAGGCACCGTGAAGAACATCACCAGCTACGGCGTATTCGTAGACCTGGGTGGTGTAGACGGACTGATCCACATCACCGACCTGAGCTGGGGCCGCGTAGACGACCCGAAGAAGGTTGTGGAGCTCGACCAGAAGATCAACGTGGTGATTCTCGATTTCGACGAAGAGAAAAAGCGCATCGCCCTCGGTCTGAAGCAGCTCACACCTCATCCATGGGACGCTCTCGACCAGGACCTGAAGGTGGGC
>JAILBT010000113.1 GCA_024680755.1 Prevotella sp.
GATTACTCCGATTACTCCGACAAAAGCCTAACCCAACCATAACACTATGAAAAAACTCACAACGACACTCTTTGCTGCCCTTGCCGCCATGACGGTGCAGGCACAGGGCTGGGAGCCCAACTACAAGGGCGTGATGCTGCAAGCCTTCTACTGGGTGGAGCCAGTGGACGACCCGACGCTGACCGACGCACAGCGCGACTCCATACGCGACGCGCAGTATGGCGACATGAAATTCACCACCCTGACCAAGCAGGCCGACGAGCTCTCAGAGTTCTTCCAGCTCATCTGGACCCCGCAGAGCGGCAAGACCGGCAGCTACCCCTCTATGGGCTACGACCCTGTCTATTGGTTCAACCAGAACGGCACCTTCGGCAAACCATCGGAGATACGCGCCATGACAGCCGCCTTCAAGGAGCGCGGCACCGGCATCATCACCGACGTGGTGCTCAACCACCGCTCGACGGGCTCGTCCGACTGGTGCGCCTTCCAACAGGAGACGTATAACGGCAAAGACCTGACCTACGCCAAGAAAGGCGAGAGCTACACCCTTCTGCCCACCGACATCTGCGCCAACGACGACGGAAAAACCACCGCAGCATGGGCCGCAGAACATGGCTACTCGCTCTCTGCCAACGACGACACGGGCGAGGACTTCAGCGGCTTCCGCGACCTGGACCACCACTCACAGAACACACAGCGCTGCGTAAAGGCATACCTCGACTACCTGCTTAACAACCTGGGCTACACCGGCTTCCGCCTCGACATGGTGAAAGGCTACTCCGGACAGTTCACCGGCCTGTACAACAGCGCCTTGAACGTGCCCTTCAGCGTGGGCGAATACTGGGACAGCAACGACGCCATCAAGAACTGGATGGATGCCACCCGCATCAACGGCGAGGTGCAGTCAGGCGCTTTCGACTTCCAGCTGAAATGGCAGCTGGGCATGGCGCTGAACGACGGCAACTGGCAGGCGCTGACACCCAACGAGAACACCTGTCTGGCATGGAACAGCTACTGGCCGCGCTATGCCGTGACCTTCGTCGATAACCACGACACGGGCCGCGAGATGTATATCAACCCTGCCTACGAGGTAGCTGCCAATGCCTATATTCTCTCCATGCCTGGCACGCCCTGCGTGTTCCTCAAGCACTGGATGAACCACAAGCAGCAGATCAAGCAGCTCATCTACGCCCGCCAGTATGCCGGACTGACCAACCAGAGCGCCATCGAGCTGAAGCACTCGTCGCAGGGCTGCGTCTCCACCCGCGTGGGCGGCACGCTCGAGATACTGATGGGCAACGGCTATGGTGTCTATGATGCCTCGGCCAACACCGACATGCAGCTCGTGGAGAGCGGCAACGGCTTCGCACTCTATCTCTCGCGCTCGGTGGAGAAGCCCTGGATAAGCCTGCCCTCGGGCTCGTATGAGGGTCCCGTCAGCATCACGCTGACCACGCTGAGCAACCAGACCACCGACATGGTCTATACCACCGACGGCAGCGAGCCCACGGCCGCCAGCGAGAAGGTGAGCAGCGGCGCTGCCATCACGCTGAACGCCAACGCCGTGCTGAAGGTAGGCCTGCTCGTGGGCGGAACGGTGAAGAGCGTCGTCACACGCAACTACAGCATCATCACCGGCGTGGAGCACGCCGTCAACATCTTCGTCACTACGGCCGAGAACAAGGCACCCTACCTCTACTCGTGGAGCGCCGACGGCGAGCTCTGCGGCTCGTGGCCCGGCACGCAGCTGACCACCACCGAGACAAACAGCATCACCGGCACGCTGTGGTACGCCCAGAGCCTCACCACGACGAAAGATGTCAACATCATCTTCAACAACGGCAACGGCAAGCAGACCAAGAATATCGAGGGCCTGAAGGAGGGCAACCACTACTACTACTACGACGGCCGCGCGACATACCAGGAGGTAACAGCCGACTATGTCAACACGGGCGAGGCCGTGCCCGTGCCCACCATCACCCTCTGCGTGACAACCAAGGGCAACGCCGCCCCCCACCTCTATGCCTGGACCGAGAACGGCGACGAGCTGAACGGCTCATGGCCCGGCTACGCTATGACCACCAGCACCGTCAACGCCAAGACGGGCACCCTGTGGTGGACACTAAACATCGAGGCCGACGAACTGAACATCATCCTCAACAACGGTGCCGCGGGCGAGAACGAGAAGAAGACCAGCGACATCACGGGTCTGACCGAGGGCACATACTATTTCTACTACGACGGCGACACGCAGTATGAGACCGTCACGGCCGACTATGTCAACAGCGGCTCCGTGGTCGAACCACCGCTCTATATCCTTGGCGAGGCCGGCGACAACGACTGGGCAGCCAACGTGGGAATGGAGATGACGGCAAAGGAGACAGGCAAGTATATCGCCACCGTCAGCTTCAAGGGCCAGAACGACGGCTACAGCTACTTCTCGTTCACCAAGCAGCTGGGTGCCTCAGCCAGCGACTGGGATGCCATAGCCAGCGCACGCCTCGGGGCCGAGAGCAACGACTATCTCGTCACGACAGACAACCAGCCCATGAAGCTGCAGCAGGGCCAGAACGCCTTTAAGATTGCTGCCGGCACCTACGGCATCCTGGTCGATCTGAACGAGATGACCGTGCTCGTGGGCGACCCCACCATCGTGGGCATCAGCACCACCGCCGCAGGGCAGCCCGCCAACCAGCCCTGCTACACCCTGCAGGGCACACGCGTCAGCCAACCCACCAAGGGCCTGTATATCCGCGGCGGAAAGAAAATGATGGTAAGATGAAAAGATTAAAGATTAAAGAAAGATTAAAGAAAGATTAAAGATTAAAGATTAAAGATTAAAGATTAAAGATTAAACATTTACAATTGCAATTGGCAATTGGAAATAAGCATAAGGCTGCCGCGCCGGGAGAGTTGCTCCTTGACGCGGCAGCATGTTTTTTAGGGCTGCAGGCTGTGGATGACGCAGTAGCGGGGCTGCAAAGCCCGGCAGACTAAAAGATTTCAGCCTCAGGCTTGCAATCTTTCATCGGGATTAAAAATCTGCACAGCCGGACGTGCAATCTTTTAGCAGGATTAAAAAATTGCACAACCTTGTTTGTAATCTTTTAATTATTTTTCGTAACTTTGCAGCCGGCAAGCAGAAGGCGACGTGTCTCACGTCGCAACAACTGGACACAGAACAAAACGCTTATGATACAAAGAACACAGACAGAGCGCATCATACAGCTGTCGCGGCTGTACCCCATCGTGACGCTGACGGGTCCGCGTCAGTCGGGCAAATCGACACTGCTGAGACACGCCTTTGCAGACTACGACTATGTGTCGCTCGAGGACCTTGACCTGCGCGAGTTGGCTGTCAACGACCCGCGTGGCTTCCTGTCCACATATCCGCGGCGCGTCATCATCGACGAGGCACAGCGCGCGCCGCAGCTTTTCTCCTACCTGCAGACGCATGTCGATGCTGCCGACGAAAGCGGTATGTACTTGCTGGCGGGGTCGCACAACTTTCAGCTGATGGAGCAGGTGAACCAGTCGCTGGCCGGACGTACTGCCATCTTTCGCCTGCTGCCCTTCTCGCATGCCGAGATGTATGCGGGCGGTGTGCTGCCAGATACCGTTTCCGGCGAGATCTTCACAGGCGGATACCCGCGCATCTACGACAAGGGTATAGCCCCAACCGACTACTACCCCTTTTATCTGCAGACATACGTCGAGCGCGATGTGCGTCAGATGAAAAACATCGGCGACCTGAGTCGTTTCGTCCGCTTCATCAAGCTGTGTGCCGGTCGCATAGGCCAGCTGCTCAACCTGTCGTCGATAGCCAACGATGCGGGCATCAGCGTTGCCACGGCCTCGTCATGGCTCTCTGTCCTGGAGGCCAGCTATATCTGCTATGTGTTGCGGCCCGACTGGAACAACTTTGCCAAGCGGCTGGTGAAGAGCCCCAAGCTGTATTTCTACGACACGGGGCTGGCTTGCTCGCTGCTCGACATCAGGAGCGCAGCGCAGGTGGAAAGCCATTTCCTGCGTGGCGGACTGTTTGAGAACATGGTTATCAACGACTTTGTAAAGCGGGCCTGGAACGCGGGCCTGGAGGCCGACTTGCGCTTCTGGCGCGACAGCCAGGGCAACGAGGTAGATTTGCTGAACTATGACGGCGACGCAGCCACTGCCTTCGAGATAAAATCGGGCGAGACGTTTTCGCCCGACTTCTTCCGCGGGCTGCGCCGATGGTCTGCACTGTCGGGTGCAGCGCCCGACAGACTCAACGTGGTCTATGGCGGACAGAACAGCCTCGCAACGTCTGACGGCCAGCTTATAGCCTGGCGCGATATCAATTCGTTGAGGTTTTGAGTTGTTTAGTTGTTTAGTTGTTTAGTTGTTTAGTTTCTGAGTTTTTGAGGTTCTGAGTTTCTGAGTTTTTGAGTTTCTGAGTTTTTGAGTTTTTGAGTTTTTGAGTTTCTGAGTTTCTGAGTTGTTGAGGTTCTGCTGTGCGGTTGACCTGTTAATGATTCGGTCGCTCGTTCGGATTTGCAATCCGACCGCTCCGAATATCAGCATTTGCAATGCGAAAAGATAAATGCTGAAATTATTATCGCATTGTAAATGCTTTCTGACTATCCTCTGAGTTTCTGCTGTGCGGTTGCCCTGTTAATGATTACTATGAATGCTTAGGAGTTCCTAAGACTGCCTATGACTGCCTATGACCGCCTATGGCGTGCCACCACATTGACAGGGCAAACGCACAGGTCGCGATTATACTGCTGTCAGGTTGTTTTTGTCCTTCAGGCGCTTTGCAGAATTGACGAAAATCAATAAAACGACAGATTTCCGTTCTCTCCCACCCCACAGAATTATGCTGTATTCTGAAAGCGCCTATCTTTGCCGCAGGTCTTACAAAATAAACAAAAAACAAAAATAATTATTAACCTTAGCTACCCGTAGCTACGGCCTTTGCCGCAGCTGCTCGTGGCGCGTAAAAACAAACAACAACATGAAAAAAATCTTTACACTTTTAGGCCTCGCTCTCTTGGGAGTGAGTAGTGCGAGCGCAGAAACCTATTTGTCGGGAAGTTTTAACAATTGGGGAAGCAGCGATGTATTTATAAGTAATTCCGTGACCATTTCTCTTGCCGCGAGTACAGAGTACCAATTTAAAGTAGTAGATGGTAATAGTTGGCTTGGAAATGATGGTACTATGTATTGGAACAACTGCACAGAATGGGCATTTGATAGTGATGCCAATTGTAAAATTCGTACATTGGAAGCAGGCGATTACGTTTTCACTTGGAGCGACGGTAAACTGTCAGTCACTTATCCTACCATAACATCC
>JAILBT010000114.1 GCA_024680755.1 Prevotella sp.
TTACTAACGATGAAGCACAACGCAGATTAAAAGGGCCTAAAGATACAAAGGTACAGATCGGTGTCGTAAGATATGGTACCAAGGAAGTCAAGAACTTTACGGTTACTAGAGGAGAAATACCACAAAAAAGCATTTCTGCAGGTCCATTATGTATTACATTTTGCACGTGGATGGTATCTTCTCGAATTACAAATTCGAGAAGATACCATCCACGTGCAAAATGTAATACATAATGGACCTGCAGAAAGAGCCGGAATATTAGCTTGGAGCGGGACTGAAATTGTTGCCGACATGCTCCCTGCACGACTCACCCATGCGCTTCAGGCAATAGTACATCTGAGAGAGTGAGTATGCCAATGAGTTTCTTGTCTTGCGAAATGAGATTGTTCGTCTGTACCTTCGGTCTCTCGATAGTGAGACGGCATCCCAGATTCGCAATGATGCAGCCGTACTTCAATCATCACTTTCCGATTATCGCAAACGCATCATTCATGACATTCAGACCAGGCAACTCAACATCGAAGCCATGACCGTATTCCTGAGTGTTGTCCAAGAGTCTCAAGAACTCCTCAGCGCCCTTCGCCATCTGATGAGAGGGGAGAGTAAGATTGGAGAATGACCGTATAATATCAACCAAAAAAGGCAACGACATCGCCCTCTTTGGCTGCGAGTCGTTGTCTTTGCTATATGCTTTTATTCAAAGACCTTTAGGCACTAAGCCCAATTGCATGGAATCGACCTTTTTGCTGATGGTATTCACAGCAGCACCGAGCACACCTTCTTCACGCTGGGTTTGGCGGATTGAAGATTCCAAATTGATGACGGCAGTCGTTGCCTTGTCAATGTCGATACTCAACTGTTTGAGTTCAGGAACACGGTTGACAATGTCCTGTTCGGCATCCGTCTCCTGAATGTTCTCTTCGACCTCGCTCCACATCTTTTCGAAATCGGGCTTGTCCTCGTTGTTTTTACTTTTTCTAATCATAGTTATATGTGATTGTTTTAACGGTGGAAACCGCGTTTAGCTGTTTTGGGTTTGTATATAGATTAAACCTTGCTGACAATAAGTCGTCAAATCTGCAGTTAATAACATATAATTTATAAATGAAACGTTTTTTACTTCTCCTGCTGTTGCCTTTGGCAGCTCTCCAGACTGTGCTGGCCCAGCAGATTGTGAGCGGTCGTGTGGTCGAGAGCGAGACCGGCGAGGCCGCAGTGCAGGCAACGGTCAGCCTGCTTAGGGCCGACAGTACGCTTGCGGCCAACACCGTGACAAACGTCAGCGGCGATTTCCAGCTGAAAGCTCCGGCCAACGGCCGCTACCTGTTGCGGGTGAGCTATGTTGGATATGACAATCTGGTGAAGCCGGTGGACATTGGCGGCAAGCCTGTCAAAATGGGCGTGCTGACCATTCGGCCAAGCAGCGTCATGCTGAAAGAAACACAGGTGACGGGGCACATGGCAAAGGTTACGGTCAAGGAAGACACCTTCATCTACAACGCCGGCGCATATCGCACGCCCGAAGGTTCGGTTGTGGAAGAGCTGGTGAAAAAGCTGCCCGGCGCTGAGGTGGCGAGCGACGGGTCAATAACCATCAACGGGAAAAAAGTGCAAAAGGTGAAGATAGACGGAAAGGAGTTTATGACGGGCGACACGCAGACTGCACTGAAGAACCTGCCGACATCGATAGTGGAAAAAATCAAGGCATACGACGAGAAAAGCGACATGTCACGAATATCTGGCATCGACGATGGCAACGAAACAACCGTGCTCGACTTCGGCCTAAAGCCAGGACAAAACCGTGGCTTCTTTGGCAATGCCGACCTGGCATACGGCACAGAGAAAAGATATGCCGGACGCATTATGCTCGCACAGTTTAACAGCAAGCTGAGACTGATGGGAATGGGCAATGCCAACAATGTGAACGACCGAGGCTTCTCCGGCCGCGGCTTCGGAGGCGGACGGCAAGGGCTACAGGCTAACAAGATGGCAGGACTGAACGTCAACTACGAAGAACGAGGCCTCATAAAATTGGATGGCTCCATACGATGGAATCATGGCGATGGCGACACATACACGCGTACAAACAGCGAGAACTTTGTAGCTGCCACCTTCGCGGCCAGCCGACGGCAAAACTATTCGCGCAGCAACTCATGGAACGCGCAGGCCAGGGTCGAGTGGACACCCGACACCATGACAAACATCATGTTTCGGCCGACAGCGTCCATGTCAAGCAACGACGGCGTGGCGTGGAACACCAGTGCTACGTTCAACGACGACCCTTTCACCTACACCACCGACCCGCTGGCGCTGGCTCTCAACCTGAGCGTGCTGACAAGAGGACAGCAGCTTGACGACAGGGCAGACTCCACGCTGCTGGTGAACTATCGTACCGGCAGCTCGCTCAGCTACGGCGACTCAAAACGACTGGGCGGCTCGCTGCAACTGAACCGAAAGCTGAACGCAACAGGACGAAACATAACACTGCGCCTGGAGGCCGACTACGGAAGGCAGAACAGCCAGAACGTGTCAACAAGCGAGGTCCTCTTGGCGCAGCTCTACCGCACCCTGGGCAAAGACTCGACCAACGACTACAAGACCAACCGATACAACGTCACACCCACAAAGAGCTACAACTACTCGGCACAGCTCAACTACAGCGAACCGCTCGCACGTGCCACCTACCTGCAGCTATCATATCGCTTCCAGTATCGCTTTAACAAAAGCGAACGCTCTACATACGACTTCTCTGCTCCGCCATACACATACGACTATACCGGCTACCGGCCAGAATATCGCTACTGGGATGGATATCTCGAACGGCTTGGGCCATTGGAAGGTTTTCGCGATCCGAACCTAAGCCGCTTCTCACAATACGAGAACTATATACACACCGCCGACGTGACGCTGCGGCTCGTGAGGCAGAAGTGGAATTTCAACGTGGGCGTGCAGGTGGTGCCGCAGATGAGCCATTTCAGACAGGAATACAGGGGGCGTTCCACCGACACAACGCGCGTCGTGACCAACTTCACACCCACGCTGCGCTTCCGCTACAGATGGAACCGCCAGCACCAGCTGCGCTTCGACTACCGAGGCTCTACGTCACAGCCGTCGATGTCTGACCTGCTCGACATCTACGACGACTCTGACCCGCTAAACATCACACGGGGCAATCCGGGACTGAAGCCTTCGTTCACGCAGTCGTTCCGGCTCAACTACAACAACTACATACAGTCGCACCAGCGCTTCATCGGCGGATACCTCAACTTCCAGACCACAAGCAACTCCATCTCGCAAATGGTGACTTATAACACCGAGACCGGCGGTCGCACGTCAAGACCAGAAAACATCAGCGGCAACTGGAACAGTTCGGCCAACCTGATGTTCAACACAGCCATCGATACTGCAGGATATTTCAACGTCAACTCTACGACGGGCTTCGGCTACAGCCATCATGTGGGCTACGTCAACCTGAACCGTGCAGCACTGGCAGAGAAGAATTTCACCAACACTACCGACATCAACGAACGTCTGGCCGCCTCCTACCGCAACGACTGGATAGAGTTTGAGCTGGAAGGCGCCTTCACATACCAGCACTCGCGCAACCATCTTCAGCCGTCGTCAAACCTCGACACATGGCGCTTCTCTTACGGTTTCAACACAAACATCTCGTTGCCCTGGGGTATGTCGCTCTCTACCGACCTGAAGATGAACTCGCGGCGTGGCTACAGCGACACCGCGCTCAACACCAACGAGCTGGTGTGGAACGCACAGATAGGACAGGGCTTCCTCAAGGGCAAGGCGCTTACGCTCACACTGCAGTTCTACGACATACTACAGAAGCAAAGCACACTCTCGCGCACCATCAACGCCATGCAGCGCAGCGACACAGAGTATAATGCCATCACCTCTTACGCCATGCTCCACGTCATCTATCGCTTCAACATCTTCGGCTCAGCAAGCGCAAGGGGACAGATGCGCATGCGACCCGACGGGCCCGAGCGCGGACAGCGACAGGGTAGGGGTGGCCGTGGCGGCGGAGGCGGCAGCCGTGGCGGCGGCTTCGACGGTCCAGGCTTTTGAGACGTAACTGACAGACAAAGCAATCGAATAACACAATAATAACATGACAACAATGAGCGACACCACCCTGCGACAAGCTGCACAGCAGGGCATGGACACCTTTCTTGCAGCCATCATCGACGCTATCAAGAACGACATCGGCGGAGATCTGTCTGCACAGAACATGCAGCTGCTGAACAGCGAGCAGATAACCTTGCTGGGCTGGCAGTTGCTGCACGACGAGGTGATGGACGGAGGCTTCATACAGCTAATACAGAACCATCTGGGACCGTTCATCTTCCACAATCCCTTAGCCAAGGCGCTCAGGCTGTGGGGAATGAAAGACCTGTCGAAGCTGATCTATCAGGCACGCGAACTCTACGACCTCGTGGGGCAGGAGCTGGAGCGCGAACGCAGCGACGAGGAGTTTATGGCGCTGTTTGAGCAGTATCCCGAGTTTGACGACCTGGATGACAGTTTCGTGGAAAACGAAGAGCTGTGGACCGCGCAGATTGCCACATACGTCGATGAACATCTTGACCATTTCATCACGGTCAGCGGCTGACCGTGGGTCAAGCCGCCGCTCTGCGGCTGCCCGATGGCAACAGTCAGCAGAACTTGCGTAGTGCCCCCTGTCGGGGGCACCGGGCTGGCACAGGGCTTGTCATTACAGCAGCAGAGGTCAAGCGCAAAGGAAGAAGAAACGACATTGGCTGATGTCAAGCGCAATCGAGTAGGAGGTGAACACTAATCAGAGGTGTTCACCTCTTTTCGTGTTCACTTGTCCTCTCACACCACCGTACAAGCGGTTCCGCATACGGCGGTTCCTCTTGCCGCTATTAGGCCGCGCTCGGGACTTACACCCGTTAGATTATGCCCATGTCGGGCGAACATAAAAAGAACTGCGGCATCGCGTCGCAGTTCTTGGCATTGCGTTTTTACAAAAGTCTCCCCATCGCTTTCGGTTACAAACAGATGGGGAGGCACGTCTTCATTATTCCCACTCATCGTCCCAGTCGCTGCCGCCGTAGCTGCGGGCGCGGGCGGAGCCGCTGCCGTCGCCGCCGTAGTTGAGGTCGGCATTGCCGCTGACGCTGGTTACGTCACTGGCGCAGATGATGCCCTGCTGCTGTAGCTTGACCACCTCTATGGTGGGCGTCGAATATGTTTTCTTCATTGCTTCTTATGTTTTTGGGGTCGCTGCGCTCAAAATTATACAAAAATTTATTCAAAAAATTATAAGAACTGCCGGGATGGCGTAGCCTTTGATTATTTTCTTATTCAATTTTCCTTTAATTTTGAGCGAAGCGACCATGAGTTATTACTTCACTATTACCTTGAACTTCGTTCGAGCTCGCTCACGCTCGATAAAGCATGAGCGAGCTCTGCTTTATTCTCACTTAATCGCGACCCTGAACTTTGTTCGAGCTCGCTCACGTTCGGAAGAACTCGAGCAAGCTCGGTTCTTCTCTCACTTAATCGCGACCTTCTTGCCTCCGTGGATATAGAGGCCCTTGGCCGTCGGCTGACCGTCGAGGCGGCGACCGTCGAGGGTGTACCACGCATCGGAACCATTAACCGTGAACACTGAATCGTGAACCGAAATAATTCCCGCTGCCTCGTCGTCGCCGCGCTCGGCTCCGCCGCTTTGCTCGTCAAAGAAGTTGAGCACGAAGGCACGAGCGAGCTGGGTGGGATCGGTCAGCTCAAAGTATGCCCGACAGGCACCAATGCTGGGATATTTCGGGGCTTCGGGATCCGTGAGGTCTGGCTGCGGATAGTATAGAGTGTTGTCAGCGCCCATCAGGAGGGTGTTCTGCTCCTCTGCCGTGTAGGTCCTGGCAGCGTAACGCCCCAGGAACAGGATTTTGCCATCGCTGCTTGTGAGGTCGTTGAATCCTTTACTGAGTGTCACGCCGTTGAACACAGGCTCTGTGATGTCGCGTGTGGCGGGGTCTTCGCCATCGTAGCCATCGGCCTTGTCCCACTTGATGATATACGGTGTGCCGGCGGTGAGGGTGCTGGTCGAGGCAAAGTTCAGATAGAGCGTACCGTCGCTGTCGAAGCGTGTCTTATAGGTCACGCCGTCGCACTCCTTGCTTTCCACATCCAGCGTCATGGCGGTGGCTCCCTCGAGGGGAGAACCCGCTATAGTCAAGTCGAACGGCAGGCACAGCGTGTTCCACTTGCCGTCCTTGTAGAGTGTGCGCCCGGCAAGCTTTACATTCGTCGTGCTCCCATCGTTCTTCTCTATCAGACCTGTGTTATTTGAACCGTTGTTGTCGATGATGAGGGTGCCGATGCTCACAGTCCCGGAGCCTGTTATCTGTTTGCCGCTGCTCCGATGCGTCCAGAGCGTGAGTGTGTTATCGCCGACATACGAGGGGATATAGGAGAAGTTCAGTACTACTTCCTCGCCCGCCGGAATATGGGCAATCTGCCCCATGACGGCACTGCCGTTGACGCGCAGCACGAGGTTGCCCGAATAATCGCCCGTGCCGCCGGTGACGGTGGCGGTCACCATCTGCTCAGAGCCTGTAGAGGATTCGCCGGTGACAGCGAATGAGACGTTGGCCGGGGTGACGTCAGCAGGGATGGGTACGCTGATGGTGAGATTGTCATCGCTGATGACGACCGTCAATTTGTAGGCATCGCCGTCGAAGCACTCCTGCCAATCGCTGCTGCCAGTGGGCCGGCTCTTCACCTTGATATAATAGGTGCCGTCGGCTACCGTGCCGTCGATGCTGAGGTCGGTGAGGGTGGCGCTGATATGTTCGTTCCATGTCATCGTCTGGTTCTCCTGGCCGCCAAACGTCTGCACCTCATTTCCGTTGCCGTCCACCAGCTGCACGGTCACGTCGTATGCGCTCGTGCCATAGTTGTAGTTCCATGTGTCGTAGTAGAGGCTGATGCCGGTGAAGTTGCCCGTCTCACCGTCGCGGACGTAAGTCTTGCTGGCCGCAGCTCCGTCGGGAGAGCCAAGCCGCAGACCTTCCAACGAGAGGCAGTAGTCGGCATTGCCGCTGACGGGCCGCTGTATGCCAATGACGGCGTCCTGCCCGAAGCTGAAGCCGTCGAGCGACGACGAGCCGCCAATGCCTTGCTCGTAGGGATTGAGGGCCGAGAGCTGGAAGTATCCGTCGCTGCTGCCAGCCCATCCCCAGTTGATATGAAAGTAGTCGGCATCGTCGTACCTGTAGCCGTCGCAGATGAACGAGTGGCCGCCGCCGGTGCTCTGTCCGCCGAGGGCCACGGGCCTACTGGCTGCCAGCTCGCTGTAGATGAGGTCCACCCACGCCGTATAGCTGTAGTTCTTGCGGTAGCAGTGCTGGATGCCGCCGTCGTAGCCGAAGCAGTGCTTCAGCGCGTAGGGGATGGCTTCGCCGTAGGCCGCCGAGCCGCCGTTGGCGCTCAGCCCGTATGTCATCTGCAGCGCTGTGCCGCAGTAGAGCATCAGCGTGGCCACGGCCTGTTGCTGTTCCGTTGTGCCAGTGAGATAGCGCTTGCCGGTTTCCGCGTTCACTGGCGTGTAGTTATCTATCATCTTGTCCCAGGCGAAGGTGGTGGCATCGAGGCCGTTGACGGTCAGTTCGTAGGAGTTCTTGTTCTTGTCCAACGTAGTCGTGGCGTAGCCGTCGATGGCCGTGCAGTCCGTTTTGGGCCACTGATGATAATACATCAGCTGTGCCACGGTGGTGGCCACACAGCCCGTCACCGTCCGGGTGCCGTCAATCGTCGGACACAGGTCGTTGTACGGCCTGCTCTGGTTCCAGTTCGTCTGTACGAGCGGCGCGATGGCTGCCATGGGGGCGCGGCGCACCGCCCGCGACCTGTTGTTCACGTCGTCCCCGCTGCTTCCATTGCTCTGCAGCCAGGCTATTTGCTCGGCATAGCCCTGCAGCCATGCCCGCATGTTGTCGGGCAGGTCGTCAGGGTCGATGCTTCCACTCTCGCCAAAGCCGAGGATAGGCACGGTCTGGTCGTCGTTCGAGACGATGACAAAGCCGCCGCTGCTCACGTTGAACATGTAAAGACCGCTCACCTGGCCCGCAGACTTCACGGTCGGGGCCGACTTTCTGCTGTTGTGGCTCGACACGAACTGCTGTGCCTGTTCCAGTGCCTGTTCCGCTGTCACCTCATCGGCCCAGGCACTCATGCCAACCGCAGCGAAGACCACTGTCATGGCCACCCTTGCTATCAATATCTTTTTCTTCATGTTGTTTTTGGTGTTTCTGGATTGTGGCCGCAAAATTACGCATTGTGTCCGACTAATCCAAATCATTGCCTTTATTTCAGCGTGTCAAAGAGCGTTTTTCTTTTTCTGCGTTTGTGACCGCCGGGGAGTTGCGCTCGGCCCCAGGGACGCTTGCCTTAGCAAGCCCCCCCGACGGCCTGGGGGGCATGTCCGAGGGGTTATCTTGCTCCTTCGTCGTAGTCTTCGTCGCTGCCGCCGTAGTCGAAGTAGCCGCCACGGAGGGATTGTACTTCGTTGCCGCTGGCTTGCAGCAGATGGCTCTGATGTTGTTCATCGTTTGATAAGTTTTAATTGTTATACCTTGATATTATTACTATATGCCGTTATTTCAAATATTCTTCGTAACTTTGCACCCAAAAGGGTGCGAGACTCGGCTGCGCCTCGGCAATTGGAGCAAGCTCCATTGCTCTCGGCTTGCACGAGCCTTGCCCCCGCAAACCCATAAAAAGTTAGGATTATGACGACATTTGCACAGCGAATCAGCGAGACGCCGATGGCACCGTATGCGGCACTGCTACGGGGCATGACGCGCGAGCAGAAGCAGATAGTGGTGACGTATATTACGGAGTCGATGGAGGAGCCTGCCGTGGAGGCTAAGAGCAATGCGGAGATTATCCGCGAGAAGTTCAAGGGACTGAAGATTTCGCCGGAGTTGAAAAAGTTGCGCGGTTGCATCAAGCTGACGGAAGAGGACTTGAAGGACGAACGCACACAATACATTCTGAACCGATGAAGCGAGTATTTCTTGATACGAACATTCTGCTCGACTATGGACTCCAGCGAGGGTGATAGGCTGCTCAGTATATTCCATATTGAAAGAAACGTCCCACCCTGGTCCGCTGGTCTTGCGACGAGAAGCGTGGTGGGATTTGTTGGTGCAAAGGTACGAATTTTCGCTGAATTTGAAGTTGTTTTACCAAAAAATGTTGCAAGTCTCAGAAAAACTTCTTAATTTTGCGGCGATTATAAACAGAATTGATATGAGTCAGCAAGAGAAAGAAGAAAAAGCCAAAGAGTTTTGGGAGTATTACGAGGCCACACAGGGTACCATTACAATCACCGACCCCGTTGTGCTTGACTGATGCGCCTGCTTCTTGACACAAACATTTATGTCTATATGGTCAGCGACAGGAAGTCGTTGACAGAAGATGTCTGTGCATATCTTGAAGCCCCGGAAAACTTAAAATACCTGAGCATTGTCAGTTTGCAAGAATTGATAACGGCATTTCGGACAAAGAAGCTCCTTTCCAATTTATGGAAAACAGAAGCGGAAATGATTTCCTTTGTCCTTAATGATCCCTCAGTAGAGATTGACAATACTGACGTAAATGTTATCCGAACTATGGCTGCACTACAGATAAACGAGGCCCAAGGCCATAAAGGCCCATTTGACCATATCATCATATCTCAGGCAATATCTCACAAGATGACACTTGTCAGTTCCGATACCAAGTTCCCTTATTATCGCAAACAAGGCTTGCGCCTTATTGAAAACACTTAATTGTGAGTGCTTCTATGCTTTATTCCTCCTGTAACTCTGCCAGTTCCTCGCCGAATGGGGCAAAGTAGCAGTTGCTGTGCTTGACGGGGAGTTCCATCAGATTCAGATGGCTGTTAAGTTCTTCGTTATTCTCAACGACAAGAAACTCATAGCCGTAACGAGGGGCAACCTGATTCAAGAACATGGCGAGATTGCGAACGTTGCGCTTCTCGTGGGTCTTGAAGTTGACAGTAACTAGGATAACGCACTTGTCTGGAAGTCCGTCGCGCCTTTTTGAATAATCTCAAAAGCGGATGTAGAGATGTCAGGGGACAGGTCAGTGACATCGATTTTTAAATCCTGAAACCGGAATCCTAATACCAAAATGAGCTGCGATTAAGCGGGAAGATGACTGATACAAAAGTTGTAAACTGATTACATCAGATGCCAGTGACCTGTCCCCTGACATCCAAAGTGGGTCATAGAACCGTCCCCTGACCCACACGGATAGCGGGCGAAGAAATCGGGCGAAGCGTGCGGGGATTCGGAGAATTATTCGTAACTTTGCACACAAGAAACTCAACGACCAATAAAAACTATAAAGATGAAAAGAACAATGCTTTTAGGACTCCTGCTGAGCGCCGCCCTGCTGACGACGGCTCAGACGGAGAGTAAGATCACCGTGACTGAGAACATCGCGTACCGTACCGACGTGGGACCGAGCACCGTGCTCGACCTCGCAGAGCCACAGTTCGGCCCCAAGACCGACCGCCCGGCCATCCTCATCATCCACGGGGGCGGCTGGAGCACGGGCTCTAAGAACGACATGGTGTACCGCACGCTGATGATTGACTACGCCATGAAGGGCTATGTGGTGGCGAACATGAACTACCGCCTGGTGCAGGAGGCCCCGATGCCCGCCTGCATCGATGACGTGAAGGCTGCCGTCAAGTGGATGAAGGCCAACGCCCAGCGGCTCGGCATCGACCCCGACCGCATCGGCACCTACGGACACTCGGCGGGCGGACACCTCTCGCTGATGGCCGGACTGACGGCAGGCGTGGCCTGTGCCGCAGGCGGTGCGCCCCCCACGGAGATCGGCAATCCCAACATCCCCTGGTCGAAGCATCCCGAGTGGTGGCCCATCGGCTATATCGGCAAGACGGCGACACCCTTCCTCGTGCTGCAGGGCGGCGAAGACCCGGTGGTGAAGCCCAACCTGACGGAGGACTGGGTCATTAAAATGCAGAAGGCCGGCTCGCCGGTGGACTATGTGAAGGTGCATGGCGACCACGGCGTGGCGTTCGACAAGATGCTGGAGTTCACCCGCCCGGCGATGGATGCCTTCTATGCCCGCCACCTCAGGCACAACGACCCGACGGTGAGCTTCGAGCAGATGAAGGTGCCCGACTTCGGCGGCAGCGGCCCGCACAAGGCCATCGCCCTGCGCGAGCGCTCGCTGCAGGACTTCGTGGTCTACCGCCCTGTCAACCTGGATGCCGCGATGACCGTGGGCCGTCCGAGGATGTTCGAGACCGGCGAGGCGAAGAAGGAGAAGCTGCCCGTGCTCGTCTTTTGTAACGGCGGCTGCATGGATACCAGCATCGGCTACGAGAATATGCTCGCCGACGTGGCCTCCTACGGCTATGTGGTCGTGGCCATCGGCCAGCTGCAGATGCTCGCCCAGCACGAGAAGGATCAGCACACGCCCTCGACGATGGTCAGGAAGGCCCTCGACTGGATCTGCCAGCAGGCCGCCGACCCCACCTCACCTTATTATAATAAGATAGACACGGAGCGGATAGCCGCCGCCGGGCACTCCTGCGGCGGGGCACAGGTGCTGGCCAACGCTGCCGACAAGCGCCTGAACACCTACCTCATCCTGAACGCCGGGATGGGACGAATGACGATGGCCGATGCCAGCCGCAAGTCGCTCAGGAACCTCCACGGCCCCATCCTCTACCTCGTGGGCGGTACGAAGGACGTGGCCTGGAAGAACGCCCAGATGGACTACGATGCCATCAAGAAGATTCCCGTGGTGCTGGCCGACAACACCACGAGCGGTCACGGCGGCACCTACGAGCAGCCCTGCGGCGGCGACAACAGCCGGATGGTACGCGCCTGGCTCGACTGGCAGCTGAAAGGCCGTCAGGAGCCCAAGGCCCTCTTCATCGATGGCGACCTGAGCGGCTACAAGGACTGGACCATCAAGCATAAGAACTTCTGAACAATTGGGTAGGTGCATGGGGATTAGTTCCCCATGCGTTCTCCCACACCACCGTACAAGCGGTTCCGCATACGGCGGTTCCTCTTGCCGCTATTAGGCCGCGCTCGGGACTTACACCCGTTAGATTATGCCCATGTCAGGCGAACAAAAAAACTCCGCTCAAGACAAAAATCTTTCGCGGAGTTCATAATGAAAGGAGGAGTGGTACCTCCAGGATTCGAACCGGGGACACACGGATTTTCAGTCCGATGCTCTACCAACTGAGCTAAGGCACCATTTTCTTCTTTGCTCAAAGACTAACTTTTGTTATTTCTTTTAAGCGGGTGCAAAGGTATGGACTTTTTTTGATATGCACAAATTTTTTTGCAAGAAAGTTTATACATAGTGTGATATTTAACAAAATTATACATTTTTGCTTTGCTGGTACAACTACTCGTAACTCAGCTCCCCATGAATTTGGAAAGAATTTTTCGTAAAATGTTCCGAGATACCCAGCCTTACACATTGCCCAATTCACTAATTGAGATAAATATAATTCACTAATTAAGATATATTTAATTCACTAATTAAGATAAGGGGGCAGCGGACTGGCACAGGACCTGCCCCTACTTTAACTTTGCAGTTTGAAAAGAGAGTCCTTAAGAACATTGGATAGCATCAACTACACAACATTCTTTTTCCAGGGGGAGGGCCGAGAAAGTTGTTACGATTGATAATCCTTATACTCGTAGCGGTCGGGCTGCAAATCCGACCGAGCACCAGAGGAAGACAGCTTGTAACCTTGCAGCTTGAAATTACTTAAACCGTGCAAATCGAACATTATAACACGGCATGGGTTATTGAACATCGTGTCTTTGAACGTCGAACCAAAGTCGAATGATACTATTCAGAGCAAGTATTCTCACAGCCATCATGTCGTAGCCCAGGTACAAGACAGGCCCCGTTCAGGTACAAGACAGGCCCCGTCAGGGTACAAGACAGGCCCCGTCAGGGTTTTTGGCTGTAGCCGAAAAGCCTTTCGCTTGTAGCCGAAAGCCCTTTCGCCTGTAGCCGAAAAGCCTTTCGCCAGTAGCCAAAAACTCTTGGCTATTTAATTTAACGATTATGGGTGGGTAGTTTAACGATTTTGGTTGACTACTTTCAGCCTTATTCGTAATATGAGTTAACCCCGGTTAAACTTATTTTTAATACACATTGACTCGATTTAACATGACCTACGGTGGTAAGATTGGACGCTAACCGAGTAGTTACTTACTAATATACTGTCATTAGTTATCCTTTTCTCTAAAGAAAACTTAATTCTTTATCTCTACTGGGCTATAATTCGGGAATTATAACTAATTTTGCGGTTCAAAAGGCACGGCGTGGTTGTGCTGGTTCTGTTTATGGAGCTTCGTGTTGCTACCGACGGTTATACCAGACACACAGAGGTTCATCGACAGACGAGACATTCTGCCACATTAATATATATATACTTATAATCAAAATTAGTTTATTGAAATGAAACTCCGTAGCATATTCCTATTGATATTTCTTCTGATAGTTGTCGGAGGCGTGTTTGCCCAGGAAGACGGCCGCAAGGCAGACAATCCATATCTGCTGTGTGAAGACACCTGTAGCCATGTGCATGGCATTGATGTGAGCCACTATCAGGGGCAGGTGTTCTGGGAAACGGTGGGCGAGCACTCTTGTATGAAGTATGTTTACCTGAAATGTACCGAGGGCGGCGACAGAATTGACTCCCGCTTTGAACGCAACATTGAGCTGGCCCATCGCTATGGCCTGAAGGTGGGCAGCTACCATTTCTTCCGTCCCAAGACGCCCGTCGGCGTGCAACTGCGTAACATGATGGTGCAGTGCTTGCCCGGTGAGCAAGACTTGATTCCGATGATAGACGTGGAGCACGACGGGGGCTTGAACAGCAAGCAGTTGTGCGACTCCTTGCTGAAGTTTCTCGTGATGTTTGAACAGGCCTACCATCAGAAACCTCTTGTCTATACCTATCGCAACTTCTACAACAAACATTTCGTAGGACGTTTGGACGACTATCAGCTCATGATAGCCATGTATGCCGATGAAGAGCCTGTACTGGCCGACAGACGCGACATCACACTATGGCAGTACACGCAACACGGTCGTATCTCGGGCGTGAGCGGACATGTGGATAAGAGCCGGTTTATGGGGCATCACGTGCTGCGTGACATTCGCTATCGACACTAACGTAGATATAATGGAAAACATGTTGCCAAAGTTTGTTATAACCACTGAAAGGCTGGGGGCAGGCGGGTGTAGCTCGGGCGTGTGTCATTTCCGTCTTGGCATGGTCAATCAGCATAAAGACCTGTTGAGGTGTGGCGATGCATGTTTGGGCGGTGGATATTATCGCTTCGACTACACTTCCAATCGCATTGTATTGGATCGCTTTTCATACGATTTCGGCTTTCCTAAGTGGCACTTGATAGAGGTGCTGAGGGTGCCGTCTGCATATAGGGGCATGCGTATGGTGTACTATTATGACGACGGCAGGGAGTTTGACGTGAGCAGCCAACTGAGGATAGAATACAGCAACTGAGACCAGCAACGGCCGAATCTTGATATACAACATTCGATATCCGATATGTTCTTGCAATGAAGACACTATTAGACGTACACACCCACACCGTGGCTTCCGGCCACGGCTACAGCACGATACAGGAGATGGCGCAGGCTGCCGCCGACAAAGGTCTCAAGGTGCTTGGCATCACTGAGCACGGCCCCAGCATACCCGGCACATGCGGGCTGCTCTATTTCAAAAACATGTTCGTCGTGCCACGCCGCATGTACGGCATCCGGCTGCTGATGGGATGCGAGGTAAACATCCTTGACACCGATGGCCGTCTTGACCTAAGTGAGGAATATCTCGACCGCCTTGACATCGGCATCGCAGGCATCCACATCGTCTGCTGGCAGGGAGGCTCCCGTGAGGAGAACACACAAGGCGTCATCAATGCCATCCGCCATCCAAAGATTCACATAATCAGTCATCCAGGCGACGGCACGGCGCTACTCGATTTTGAGCCTTTGGTGCTGGCCGCAAAGGAGTCGCACACGCTGTTGGAGGTGAACAACCACTCGCTGGCTCCACAGCGGCGTAAGACCGTGGCCCTTGCCAACAACCTTGAGATACTGCGTCTCTGCAAGAAGCACGGTGTCCCCACGATTCTCGGCAGCGATGCCCACATCTCGTTCCAGATAGCCGACTACGAGCGTCTGCGCCCCTTGCTGGCCGAGACGGAATTCCCTGACGAACTAATCATGAACTACTGGCCGGAGCGCTTCTTCGACTATCTGGGGATAGAGCCGTAAACGACCTTAATGTCACTTTGTCACGGAGTCACGATGTCATCACGCATAACTTCCCTGCCATGCGTAGTCCGTTAAATGCGAAAGGTCTTTTGCCAGTAGGCGATAGCCCTGAGCGAGCCTGTTTTGTACCGCAACGGGACCTGTAATGTACCGCAACTACGACATGACAGCAGGGAAGAAACGAAAGACATAAATGAAGAAGCCCTGAGTTTTCTGTAAAAACAAAGACTAAAAGTTTGGCAGTTCGGCTTGAAGTGTGTAACTTTGCAGCCCATAAACAAAAATGATTTGACAAAAATGCAAGTCTTCACAAAGATAGCAGACCTACAGAATCAGCTCTTCCTTGAACGCAAGCAGGGACACTCGGTGGGTTTGGTGCCCACGATGGGTGCGTTGCACGATGGACATGCTTCGCTTGTGAGGCGTTCCGTCAGCGAGAATGACGTGACGGTGGTCTCTGTTTTCGTCAATCCCACTCAGTTTAACGACAAAAAAGACCTGGAGACCTATCCGCGCGACCTTGAAGCCGACTGTCGTCTGCTGGAGAAGTGCGGGGTACAGTTTGTGTTTGCCCCCAGCGTGGAAGAGATGTATCCTGTGCCAGACAATCGCCACTTTGAGTTCCCGCCCGTGTCAACGGTTATGGAGGGTGCTCACCGCCCCGGACATTTCAACGGCGTGTGCCAGGTAGTCAGCCGGCTGTTTTATATAGTAAGGCCAGACAGGGCATATTTAGGCGAGAAGGACTTCCAGCAGATTGCCGTGGTGAAAGCAATGGTGCGTCATCTGGGATTGGACGTGCAGATAGTGGAGTGTGCCATCGTGCGTCATGCCGACGGGCTGGCAATGAGCAGCCGCAACACCCTGCTTTCACCCGACGAAAGAGCCATTGCTCCCACCATTTACAAGGCTCTGAAAGATGGCGTGGCTTTTGCCGCCACGCACAGTGTGCAAGAGACTCACGACCACATAGTGGGTCAGATAAACCAGGTCAACGGACTCGACGTGGAGTATCTCTCCATAGTGGATGCCGACACGCTGCTCGATGTTGCTGCGTGGGATGAGGCGGAGCATGTTGTTGGCTGCATTACAGTCTTTTGCGGCAAGCGTCCTGTGAGGCTGATAGACCACATTAGATTCAAGTAAGGAGTAAGAATA
Source organism: Prevotella sp. (assembly GCA_024680755.1). Taxonomy (GTDB): domain Bacteria; phylum Bacteroidota; class Bacteroidia; order Bacteroidales; family Bacteroidaceae; genus Prevotella. The sequence goes on from JAILBT010000114.1 coordinate 16,528, forward strand.
ATGCAGATAGAAGTACTGAAATCGAAGTTGCATTGTGTACGGGTGACAGAGGCCAACCTCAACTACATGGGCAGCATAACCATCGATGAAGATTTGATGGACGCTGCCAATATGATACGTGGCGAGAAGGTAGAAGTGGTTGACAACAACAACGGTGAGCGACTGGAGACGTATATCATAGCCGGCGAGCGTGGTTCGGGCTGTATATGTCTGAACGGCGCTGCTGCTCGCAAGGTGCAGGTGGGTGACGTTGTGATTATTATCTCATACGCATTGATGGACTTTGAGGAGGCTAAGAGCTTCCGACCGACAGTGGTGTTCCCTGTTGACAACCGCGTGTGACGTTACCTCTCATGACGATGCCCTGGGCCGTGTGGTTTTGTCCTTGCCGGGCGGATTGTTCCAGGGCTATGTTCTTTTGCATTTACCGGACATTCAGGCTGGTACAGAGCTCACCCCTACATTGTGTGCACAAATACCTTTTCTGTTGTAAGGTTGATGGCATCCAATATAGGGGTGACGTTGCGTAACCAGCGGTTAATCTTTTTTTTCTTTATGGCTAAATCAGCGTGGCATACTGGCGGCTGTAGCGCAGCATCTGTTCGTAATATGTTTCGCCATAGTCGATGGAGATGTCGGTAATGTTGCCTTGGCTGTCGCGCACGGGCAGCAGTCGCGGGTTGAGGAAGCCCTTGTATGGTGCCAGGTTGAGAGCCTCATAGCGTTGCAGCACCTCGCGGTGTAGCTCTGGTTCCACGCTGATGGCATATTGCTCCACCAGCAGCCGCGCTGCGGCATAGTCGCCCTCGCTTTTTATGCGCTGTATCTCTCTGAGCAGCCGGCCGAACAGAAGACGCAGGGCGGGATAGTCGTGTATGACGAGTGCGGTTATTGTTTTGCGGCCGTCAGCCTCCAGCTTTGTCAGCTCTGCGGCCCCGTCGGCATGAGCCAGCACCCAGCGGGCTATCAGTGCGCGGTTGCGCATGTGTGCCTCCTCAATGTTGTGCCCGGGCTTGATACGCGTCAGCTGCGTCATGCAGCCGTTCAGCAGATAGGTGTAATAGCTGGCCTTGTAAGCTTCGGCCGACGGCAGCAGTCCCAGCTCTGTCATTTTGCGGTCGGCAATGTAGTACAGCGCAAACAAGTCGGCGCGCGCTTCTTCTATGGTGTTGCCGTATGCTTTGAGGGCATCGGGATCGGTATCTGGCAGCAGCTGTCCGCTGCCATGTCCGAGACATTCGTGCAGGTCGGTATGTATGTCGTCGGTCAGGTCGCCCCATCGGTAAACCATCTGCCGTGTGCTTTCGTCGGGGATAAACTCCTCTTTGAAGCCATTGCCCCGTGCAGCCTGGTCGTAGGCCTCGGTCAGGTTGCTTATCGTGACGCTTTTCGAGCCATACTGCGCTCTTATCCAGTCGGCATTGGGCAGGTTGATACCTATCGCAGTCGATGGATACTCGTCGCCGCCAAGCATGGCGGCCCTGACCACGCGCGCAGAAACCCCCTTGACCACAGGTTTGCGGAAACGTTCATCTACGGGCGAATGGTCCTCAAACCACTGTGCATTCCGGCTGATCAGCTCAGTGCGGCCGGTGGCCTCTTGATCGACATACTCCACGATGCCCTCCCACGAGCCTTTCAGTCCCAGCGGGTCGTTATATACCTCGATGAAGCCGTTGACAAAGTCCACCTGGCCGTCGAGCGCCTGCACCCATGCCGTGCAGTAGCGGTTGAAGGTCTTCAGGTCGCCAGTCTCATAGTAGTCGCAGAGCAAGCTGATGACTTTCTGCTGTTGTTCGTTTTCGGCATACTGTGTCGCCTGACGCAGCCAGAAGACTATTTTCCTGATAGCAGCTCCATATTTCCCTTTTGCGCACCAGCGTTGTTCCACTATCCGTGGTGTGGCGTTTAGCGGCTTGTCGTCTGCTGCGACCGTAGCAGCCTTGACCAATGTTGTGTTCAGTCCGAACGACTCTGGCTGCGGGTCATCTTTTGCTTCCTGCTTCCGTGCGGCATAGAAGGCTTCGGCCTCTTGCTGTGTTACGCCGTCATAGAACGTGACGGCAGATGTTGCGATGAGGTCGTCGCCGTCGGCCTTGTTGACGCGTCTGGGTTCTGTCTTGGGGTCGAATATGTACGGTCTGATCTCGTCAAACAGCTGGCGCATGGATTGTCCGTCGCTCAAGGGCAGCCATGAGGCAGGCACCTGCTGCATCTGCTGCCACAGGTAGTCGGCGCTGAAGCCAGGCATAAACTTCTCTGTGCCGTAGTGATGGTAGATGCCATTGGAGAACCACACTCGTTTCAGGTATGTGGTCAACAGCTGAGCGTCGCTGTCCTGCTGTTGCGATGTCTCTACGTTCCATTGACAGACTGCCTCCAGCGTGCGCCGTATCTTCAGGTTTTTTCGTCCAAACTGGTCGAACGTGATGTCGCGGCCATAAAGCGTAGCCTTGGCCTGGCAGTAGATGTATTGTTTCTGTCGGAGCGTGAGCTGCTGCCAGCCTTTCAGACGGTAGCGCAACAGCTCTATATCGGCGAAGCGCTCGCCGGTGCGGTAGTTGAAATTGTCGGTGTTCATTGATGTTGATTTGTATTGCCAGCGCAAAATTATATAAAAATATTGTAATGCCAGCACCTTTTAGGCATTTTTTTACTAACTTTGCGCCCCAAAAGGAATCACCCGTATGATATATCCGACTAATTTTGAACAAAAGATAGGCTTTGCAGAGATACGCCGTATGCTGAAGGAGCGCTGCCTGTGCCAGATGGGAGCCGAACTTGTTGACTCGATGGCGTTCACGTCTGATATGGGCTTTATCACGCGCCGGCTGAATGAGATAAGTCAGCTGCGACAGCTGCGAAGCGAGGTGCCAGAGTTGCCCTTGCAGCATTTCTACGATATGCGCCAGCCGCTGTCACGCATCAAGCTTGAGAACACCCACCTTGAGGAGGAAGAGGTGTGGGATCTCAGACGTTCGCTGGAGACGATACTGCGGCTGGTTGAAGTGCTGCGCAGGCGCAACGACGGTCAGACCGACGGCGACGAGGCACTCATGCTTGACGAGAGTCCGGAGCAGACCATTGCCAGCCACCGATGGCCCGCCCTATATCAGCTGGCCGACGGCATTGCCACATTTCCTGCCGTGTTGAGACGCATAGACAGCATCATGGACAAGCAGGGGCACATCAAAGACTCTGCCACGATGACTCTGGCCGGAATACGTCACGAGCTGTCACAGATGCAGGGCTCTATCTCGCGCACACTCTACACCATACTGCATGCTGCGCAACGCGACGGACTGGTTGACAAGGACACAGCACCCACCATGCGCGACGGACGCCTCATGCTGCCCGTGGCACCGGCTCTGAAAAGGCGCATTTCTGGTATCGTGCATGACGAGAGCGCCACGGGCAAGACCGTCTTTATTGAGCCTGCCGAGGTGGTCGAGGCCAACAACCGTGTCCGCCAGCTTGAAGCCGAAGAGCGGCGCGAGATACTGCGCATACTGACGGTGCTGTCTGCCGAGCTGCGCCCAAACATACCGGCTTTGCTCGACAGCTACCGCTTCTTAGCGGCTGTAGATTTCATTCAGGCCAAGGCCGAACTGGCCGAAGCCATACAAGCCATAGAGCCCATTCTGGAGGATGCACCGCTGATAGACTGGTCGCAGGCCATTCACCCGTTGCTCAGCCGCACACTGCAGCGACAGGGTAGGCAAGTGGTGCCCCTCGACATCTCGCTCGGACGGGCGCGTATGCTCATCATATCCGGACCCAATGCGGGGGGAAAGAGCGTGTGCCTGAAGACGGTGGGACTGCTGCAGTATATGCTGCAATGTGGCATGAGTGTCCCGCTGAAAGAAAACTCTCGTTGCGGCATCTTTAGCGACATAATGATTGACATAGGCGACGAGCAGAGTATCGAGAACGACCTCTCAACCTACTCATCTCATTTGCAGAACATGAAGCAGATGATGAAGCAGTCGTCCGATCGCACGTTACTGCTTATCGACGAGTTTGGGTCTGGCACGGAGCCTACCATAGGCGGTGCCATAGCCGAGGCCGTCTTGCGCCAGCTGTGGAAGAAACAGGCTTCGGCCGTCATTACCACTCACTATCAGAACCTGAAGCACTTTGCCGACGACCATGAAGGTGTCGTCAATGGTGCCATGCTTTATGACAGGGCAGAGATGAGACCGCTCTTCATGCTCTCTGTCGGACAGCCCGGCTCTTCGTTTGCCATAGAGATAGCTCGCAAGACCGGACTGCCGGAAGATGTGATACGCGAGGCATCGGACATCGTAGGCAGCGACTATGTTCAGAGCGACAAGTATCTGCAAGACATCATACGCGACAAGCGCTACTGGGAGCAGAAGCGGCAGTCGATACACGGACGTGAGAAGCAACTCGACGAGGTGGTTGAGCGCTACGAGCGCGAGATGGCCAAGCTGCAGGAGCAACGTCGCGACATCATGGCCAAGGCGCGCAAGGAGGCCGAGGAATTGTTGAGCCAGACCAACCAGCGCATAGAAAACACCATACGCGAGATACGTGAACAGCAGGCAGAGCGCGAGGCCACACGCCAGATACGCCAGAAGCTGAGCGACTTCCACGAGCAGGTCTCGGGTTCTGACGACGATGACCGCATAGACCGTAAGATGCGCCAGCTGATGGAGCGTAAGGCGCGTCACGAGCAACGCAAGAAGGAGCGCGAGAGACGCAGGGCTACAGCAGAGGCTGCCGCTGTCGTTGCCACCGACAGCATAAAAGAGACGAAAAAGCCCGCAGCCCTGGCCGTCGGGACTACCGTGCGCATACGCGGACTGGAGTCGGTGGGCCAGATAGAAAGCTTGCAGGGGCAGATGGCCACTGTCATGTTTGGCAATGTGCGCACAAAAATGCGCATAGACAAGCTGGAAGCCTGCGACAGCAAAGAGGAGAAGACGGCCTTGACGCCACAGTTCATGCAGCAAGGACGCGTCACGCGCAGCGTGATAGACGAACACCGTCAAGCCTTCAGCCAAGACTTAGACGTGAGAGGTATGCGTGTGGATGAAGCCACCAATGCCGTCATGCACTATATAGACGATGCCATTCTGATGGGGGCAGGGCGCGTGCGCATACTGCACGGCACGGGCACCGGCGCCCTGAGGCAGGTCATACGCCAATATCTGCGCACCGTACCAAACGTTGCTGCCTACAGGGATGAGCATGTGCAGTTTGGCGGGGCAGGCATTACGGTGGTTGACATCGACTGAGAGCCTTTCTACGGCTGCGACGCTCTTTGATGTTTTATCAGCCGGCGTGCGGTTTCGATGATGGTGTCGAAGCCGCGCGCCGCGTCTTGTTCCATCAGGTCAACATGTATGTCGGGGTCAATACCGTGCTCGGTGCATTGGCCCTGGGCATCATACATGGGGCAGGCCGAGAAGCGCACCATCCAGCCATTGGGCAGCGAGCTGGAGAAGGGCATACCCGCCCCGCCGCCGGTGCGGTCGCCGACGAGTGTCACACAGGGCAGCTGTCGCATCATGCTGGCAAACTCGTTGGCGGCACTGAAGCAGCCACGCGATGTGAGCACGCACACGGGCTTGTGCCATCGTATGCCTGACGATGGCTCAAGATACAATGCCTCTGGCGAGGAGAAATCGTTGTGGCCCCGACCCGTCTTGTGTTGCATATACCCCACCAGTGTCCTTTCGTGGGCGAAGTGTGCAGCCAGACGTTCCGCATAGTTCAGCGAGCCGCCCCCATTGTCGCGTATGTCGATAATCAGTCCGTCGCATGTGATGAGCGCTGCCAGCACGTCGTCGATATTGCCGTCGCCAATGGCACTCTGGAAGCTGGCGTAGCGCACATAGCCTATGTGGTCGTCCAGTATTCTGTAGTACAGGCCAGAGGCTATGCCATAGTCGGTGCCAAGGTATCGGCGCAGCAGACTGTCAGACACGTTGGCCGGGTAGGCCTCCTGCCAGGTCCAGTAGCGAGCCATGTCGGCACCCGATGCCATATTGACATGGCCGTCGCGCAATTCGGCCAGCATGTCGCCCAGCACCTCGAACAGCTGACGGTTGCTTATGTGGTCGTCGATACGCACGCGATATTTCTCATATACGTCGTTCCATGTAACCCCAAACGCTCGTTGCTTTTCATCAAAGAAGCAGTAGTGCTCGTCCATGATGGTCCACAGAGCTTCAAAGTTGCCCATCGGGGTGTCTGGCTGCTCACGCTCATCTACGCAACAGCAGAACAGGAGAACGCTTGCTATATATATTAATGTGTGTCTCATAGCATCTGGGTTATATGTTTTTTATAGTCGCTATAGTCTCTATAGTTTCTATAGTCTCTATAGTCTCTATAGTTTCTGTGTGTATTTACATCCTTCTAACTACAGAGAAGCGATGTGTCAGTCCAAGCATGAGGCGGTAGCTGTACACATGCTGGCGTATGTCGTTGACGCGTGCCTGCTGCAGGTCGGCCAGCAGACCGATGCGTATCGTTGCCCTTCGGCCTATCTGCCCGTCGAGTGTCAGTTGCTGACGGAAAGTGGGTGCCGACACAAATGTTGTGACGACCATGTTGCGGTCGTAGTTGCCACGGCCGAAGATTTCGTAGTAGGATTGTCCGAACCTTGGCGAGAACATCACTCCCGCAAGCGGCAACTGTGCCTCGTAGCCCAGGGTCATGTCTGTCCGGCAGAGGCTGAACCGATAGCGGGCGGCCAGAGTGGGCATAAGGGCCAGGTGTAAGCGCGCCTGTGCCGGGTTGTTGCCGTTGCGCGTGTTATAAAGACCTCCTATGCCTATGTTGGCCATGACGCCGGCCGCCAGGCTAAGCTTATTGCCTGCCAGAGGCCAGCAGCGCAGCCGCCCTAAGTATAGGTCGTATGCGCCCTCAAGCATACTGTCGTGGCCAGCGCGGTCGGCCCCTTGCGACGCGTGCAGCTGGTGCTGCCATGCCGTGTACCATCGCCGGCCCGGGCGTTCATATACATAGCTGCCGAGCAGAGTAAAGCCTGTGCCGCTGAAATGGACGGCAGAAAGGTAGGTGTCCTGCACCTTGCTCGGACCTATGCCCACGCTCCACGAGCGTTGGGTCACGGGCAGCGCTTCCGTCGTGGCATCCGTGGCAGCGCCTACGTTGGTCTCTGCCTGCAGGACAACGGCCCGAAGCAGTGCCAGCAAAACGATGCAAGGTCTATGTGCAGAGAAGTGTTTCATACAGGGTTTCATATTGTCGTGCCACCTTTACGAAGTCGTGATGGCGGCGTATGTATTCCTGGCTGTCGGCCTTCAGCTGCGGCAGCAGTTCGGGGTGCAGGGCTAATTGCTCCAGTGCGCCATATACGCTGTCGTAGTCGGGCTGTACATTGACGATTGGCCTAAGCTCTCGTTCGCCCAAGATTTCATAGTTCTCGGGTTCGCCGCCTCCCACCACCACAAGGCCCTTCTGCATGGCCAGCAGTGCGTTCATAGCCGGTGTATAGCTGTAGAGCTGGTCCAGCAGTATGTCGCTGCCGTTCATCAGAGCTTGGTATTGGTCGAAGGGCAGTCCCTCAGCCACGAGCACGCGTAGGCGTTCCGGGTATTTTCGTTCCACGTCCTGTGCTGCTCTGAGCATGATGTCTGTACCTTTATATGTGCTTCGCTCCTTGCTCAGTCCCACGAAGACGCGCACGGGTGTGGTCTGCGGTTTCAGCGCCGATGTCGCCGTGGTGCAAGGCGGTTGTATGGGAAAGGGTATGAACTTCGTTTTGTCGGGGAACAGCGGCCCGTAGGTGGCCTGATACTCGTACAGTCCTGTCACTATGGCGTCGCAGTCGTGGGCAATCATCTGGTTGAGTCTGCCCTTGGGAGTGCCTATCCAGTCGCGACGCTCCACCTCGGCGGCAGTGTCGTGGCGTATCTTGTCGCCAAAGTTGAAGTCGCTGTAGCGTAAGGGTCGGTCGTCTGTGTTCACTTTCACCCAGTAGTAGTCCATGCCAAAGGCACCCATCACCATCTTCCGGTTATGGCGTCGCAGGTAACGGTACAGTGGAAACAGGTGTTCAGCCTTCAGGTCAATGAATATGGGATTGATAATCTGCACCACGTCGAAGCTTCTCAGCCTTGGCAGAAGCTGTGAGATCTTTGCCATCAGCAGCAGGCCGCCAATCTTGCCGGGCCGTCTGGCCACGTCTATGTCGCGCGGGTAGTTCTTCCAGAAGTCGCCGCCGCTTACAAGCAACACCTCATGCCCCAGAACTTTCAGCCCTTCTGCCAGTGTGTGGTGCACGTTGCTATATTCGCCAAACAGTAGGATTTTCATACCAAACGTTAAGTCTGTTGCTGACGGGGGCTGCTAATGCTGGCCGCCGTTTTGAAAAAAGTGCTTGATACTGTCGAGGTATGGCGACGGTTCGCGCCTTATTACTCTGTGCCAGGCCGTGGTGTGTTCGTCGGCCAGGGTGATGAACAGACGCTTGCGGGCTCGACTGATGGCCACATAGAACTTGCGGGCTTCTTCGTCGTCGGCATTGTCGGCCGCGGCTTCCTGTTTGTTGTCCGATTTGTTGAGCTGCGCAAAATATGCGGGGAACTTGTCTTTCACTGCGTCATAGACTATCACGTTGTCAAACTCCAGTCCCTTGGCCTTGTGGACGGTGCTGACAAACACGCGGTCTGGCATGTCGCCACCACACAGGTCGGCCTCTTTCAGCGTGGCTATTTCTTGAGCGTGGTTGTGCAATTGCTCTTGTAGCGATGGTTCAGTGTCGGGGCGCAGTATGGTGGTGTTTAGATAGTTGACGATATATTGCCATTTCTCTACAGGTTCTATTCGCCTCAGCTCTGTCAGCGCGTTGTAGAATTGTTGCAGCACATTTGTGAGCGCAGGGCCAGTGGCGGTATTGTCTGTAGCGTACAGTTGTTCGTGGACTGCCATATACATTTCGCCATACAGATTGCGGAAGCGCTCAGCCACCCGCGCGTGTCTGGACAGAAATTGCTGCTGCCTCTCTGTCAGAGCTTTGGCCAGCCCGTAGCAATGGTCCACAAGGCTCTTCGTGGCCAGAATGTCGTCGTTGGCCAGGTGTGAGTTCTGTCCGGTCAGGTCCAGCTGTGTCAGCAGGTCGCGCAGCTTATAGCTTTTCAGTCGCGGGCAGAGCAGTCGGGCCAGCTTCAGCGAGTCTATGTAGCGTGGCCACAGTGTCTTCATCGACATCTGTGGGCTGCAGCGGCTCATTTGGTGGTCCATTATCTGGTAGTCGAAGGTGGCGTTGTGTCCCAGTATGGCGGCACCACGGGCAAAGTCGATGAACTGTCGGAAGCCATCCGCCGGAGCGAGGTGAGGCTGATGTTGATATTCATCTATCAGCGGGTTGGGCACGTCGCCCAGCATGGCCGGCAACTGCCGGTCGGTCTGAAGAAAGATGTTCAGCTCGTCCACGACCTGTCCTTGGCGCACACGCAGTGCTGCTATCTGTGCCACATCGTCTTCGAAGACGTTCAGTCCCGTCGTCTCTGTGTCGAAGATGACCAGGTCCTTTTGCTCGTAGCACCTGGCAAAAGCGGCTGTGTATGATGTTCCTGGCAGCGAGAGCAGGTCTGCCGGTGCGATGCCTAAGCGCGTCAGCTCTTGTATGAAGCGGCGCGATGCGGCATTGGTGGCATAGACTTTCAGTCCCGTCAGCAGGTTGGCCCATGCGATGAGATTATTCTCGCTGTGCAGCACGGACAAATGGGCCAGCAGCAAGCGCATGGCAGGAGTGGTGAAGACGTCCTGTCCGGAAATCTTGAAATGCGGTGTGCGCAAGAATCGGCTCACGTCGTCGGCATCGCTGTTATATGCCACGACCACCGCGATGCTCTGCTCGGGATGCTCGTTGTAGAGTCGCTCGACCAGACGCGCCACTTCCTGCAGCTCACCCTTAGTGTCGTGATAGTGCAGCAGGCGCAGTGCGTCGTCGGGTGGGGTGGGGCGCAGGTCAGTACCAGGCAGCATGTCGGCAGGCAATCCGAGCTGCCGTGTGCCGTAGGTGTTATAAACATCTAAAAGATAGGCAGGTGAACGATAGTTCTTGAAGAAATTGTGCAAGTATCCTTCGCCGCAACGCTTGCGCAGTTGCACCAGTGTGTCGCTCTTTGCTCCCATGAAAGAGAAGATGGCCTGCTGCGTGTCGCCGAGATACACCACGGTGGCATCTGGTGTGCAGAACAGGTCTATGATGGCCAGTTGCAGCGGGCTGAGGTCTTGCACCTCGTCCACCTGCAGCCAGCTGTAGCGTTGCTGCGTTCTGTCATCGTCGGCGGCTGTCAGCTGGTCGTAGGTGTAGAGCAGCAGGTCGGCGAAGTCGAGCAGCTGGTTGTCGTGCTTGTAGCGTTCGTAGCAGCGGGCGCCGTAGAGCTGGTGCAGCAGTGTCTGTGCCTCCCGGCTGAGCGCCTGGGCTGTAGCAGCTTCATGATAGTAGTCAATGTTTTCGTATAGTTGTATGGTTGCTTCCTGAGTGTATGACAGTCCGAAAGCGTTGCACAGCTGTCTGAGCAGTGCCGGTTGCAGGTCCTCTCGGTGTATCATCAGATGCGACGGGTAATGACGTGCGCATTGGTACATCAGGTGCTGCAGGTTGATGACCTGTGAGTATTGCTGTCGGCGGCGGTTGTCGGCCAGCACCACGAGTTCGTCGTCGCCCATATAGTCGGCGATGATGCTCATCGACGTGTCGGTGTCAATGATGCTGGCCCCCTCGCTGGCAAGCCCTGTGTCGAACAGAAAGTGCGAACAGAAGCGGTGCACGTTGCCTACGAACAGGTCTTGTGCCAGGCTTTCGTTGAGGCGTTCCTGCATCCCTCTGGCAGCTCTGTTGGTGAATGTCAGGCAGAGCATTTCCTCGGACTTGACACCCTGCCGCAGTGCATGTCGCACACGTTCAGCCAGCACTGCGGTCTTGCCGCAGCCCGGGGGGGCCAGCACCAGGTGGCGTCCGCTGTTGATGTTGATTACATTCAGTTGCTCGGTGTTGAATGTCATGCTATTTTTCGTGTGTCATGGGGATTATGGTCTTCAGCAGGGCCATGCCCACCTTTGAACTACTGAGGCGGCGGAACCATTGGTATTTCTTTGTATAGTCGTGTTCGGGCAGGGGGAAGAGGCCAGCTTGACGCAGGGGCAAGAGATGCTCTTCCAGTCGTCCACCATCGGTTTTCATAACCTTGTAAACATAGTCCATAGTAAGCTGGTGCACACGTCTCATCATGGCCAGACGCTCGGCTTGTGGCAGGTGGTCGGCTTTCTCGTTCAGTCGTAGTATCACACCCAGCAGGTTGTTTATGCGTTTGTCAATGTCAGCTGTTTTTTTGCTACCTGTGATGCTGGTCTGTCTTTTCCTGTAGAAATAGGCCCGCGCATTGGTGCGCAAAACAGTGTCGGCCCTGAGCATCAGTTGTGGTGTAAACTCTTCGTCCTCGTGGTATATGCCGGGCGTGAATCTCAGTTCGCCGAGTATTGCTCTTCTAAATAAGTATCCACATGCTGTGCCATGAAGGTTCTGATGGCGCATTATTTCAGTTCCGCTTTGTATGGGTAGGTCTTCATAGACATCGAGAGGCTTGTCTGCAAATGTGAAATCGAACATGACGATGTCAACGTTGCTGAAACGTGCGGCATCGAGACAATGTTCGTAGGGAGCCGAAAGCAATTTGTCGTCGCCGTCGATGAATTGCACATATTTGCCTGCAGCCATTCTCAGTCCGCTATTTCGTGCACAGCTCAGTCCGCTGTTTGTTTGCCTTATATACAGCAGTGCGTCCAAATAATCGTTCAGCTCTGCCAGTGGCGACACGTCAGACCCGTCGTCAACCAGTATAATCTCCCGCTCGTCGGGCCGCAACGTCAACGCCAAGATGCTGTCAAGACACTCGCGCAACATCTCTGCCGGCAGATTGTATGTAGGTATGATGAAGCTTACGAGTGGAGCTTTCTGAGCTGATGTATTGCTTTGAATATCTTGCATAGTGTGTTGAGTCCAAGAATATTATTAATGTATGCTTTCACTTTGCTGACACCGCTTAACCTGTCTGTATGTTTGACGCGTCTGCATGGCAACAGGGGCTTCTCGCCGGTCAGTTCGCTTACCACTATCTGTATGTTGACTATGTGCATATAGTAGATGTCGCTGTCGGCCGAAGCGTCGAGATTGAACATCTGCATGGCACAGAGCTGTGCCTCGAGCAGACTCTTCATGGCTTGTCCGTCGGCTGTTGAGGTTATTCCTGTCGGGTTGGCACAGTAGTAGTAAAGTCCGCAGTCAGTAGTAGCCACACATCTGGCCTTGCCGAGCAGGCGAGGCAGCGTCCATGTGTCTTCAAACAGCAGCCCCTCTGGGAAGCTCACTTCGTCAAACAGCTCGCGCCGGAAAATCTTGTTGCAGGCATAGCAGTGGGTATATGCCTGTGCTGTCAGCCAGTAGCGGCGCATGTTGTGGTGTTCCTCTTCAGGCAGTCGCAGCATCGACTGCCTTGGCGCTCCGTAAAACCTATACACAGGATATTCCAGTATGTCCCAATCCGGGTGTTTTGCGAGTCGCTCTATGAGAGGGCCGTATGTGTCTGCTTCCACCCAGTCGTCGCTATCGACAAAGGTGATGTAGTCGCCCTTAGCAATCTCAATGCCGCTGTTGCGTGCTGCCGACAGTCCGCCGTTCGGCCTGTGTACTACGCGCGCATGTCCCGCAGTGCTGGCCCAGGGGTCGCTGGCGGCCCACTGGTCGCATATCGTGCCAGAGCGGTCTGGCGACCCGTCGTCCACCAGTATGACTTCCATGTCGTCCATCGCCTGCGACGCAACGCTCCGCAGGCAGCGCTCGAGCGTTGCCTCTACGCGATAGACAGGTATGATGACAGACAGTCTCAACGGCGTTTAGGGGTCAGTGTCACTACGGGTATCAGCATCTCTTCCATCGAGACACCGCCATGTTGGAAGGTGTCGCGATAGTAGGACACATAGTAGTTGTAGTTGTTGGGATAGGCAAAGAAGGTGTCGCCCGTGGCAAAAACGTATGTCGTTGACAGGTTTGGCGACGGCAGCTGTGCTTCGCGCGGGTTCTGAATGGCGAAGAGCGATTTGTCCTGATGGGCCAGGTTCTTTCCCAGCTTGTAGCGCAGGTTGGTGTTGGTGTTGCGGTCGCCCACGATCTTCACCGGTCGTGTGCAGCGTATAGAGCCGTGGTCGGTAGTCAGCACCACACGGTATCGGCTGTCGGCCATCAGGCGGAAGAAGTCGGCCACGGCCGAATGGCGCAGCCATGACAGCGAAATGCTGCGGTAGGCGCTCTCGGTGTTGGCCAGCTCGCGCACCATGCGACTCTCTGTGCGGGCGTGTGAGAGCATGTCGATGAAATTGAACACCACCACGTTCAGGTCGTTCTTCTCCAGTTGGCGCAGCTGTTGGATATAGTGTTCGGCCTCGGCCGAGTTGTTTATCTTTGTGTAAGAGAAGCTGTCGTGGCGCCGGTAGCGCTCTATCTGGGTCTTTATCAGCGGTGCCTCGTTCAGGTTCTTGCTTTCCTCTGCGTCTTCGTCAACCCACAGTTCAGGGAACATGCTTTCTATCTGTGCCGGCCACAGTCCGCTGAAGATAGCGTTGCGTGCATACTGCGTGGCTGTGGGCAGTATGGCCATGTACATGTCGTCTTCGATGTCAAACAGGTTGCCAATCTCGCCTGACAGCATGCGCCACTGGTCGTAGCGGAAATTGTCTATCACGACGAGAAACACTTTTTCGCCCTGGTCAAGCAGTGGGAACACCTTGCGCTTGAACAGCTGTGGCGACATGAGTGGCAACCCGTCTTTCGTGCCCCCTTGCGGCATCGACAGTGCCGCCACCCAGCCGAGGTAGTTCTGTCTCACATATTTGGCAAAGCCCTGGTTGGCCTCCTCCTTCTGCATGCGCAGCATGTCGCTCATCTGGGTGTCGCCCTCGCTCAGCTGCAGCTCCCAGCGCACCAGCGTGCGGTACAGCTCGGCCCAGTCGGCCCATGTGCGGCAGTCGCTGATTTGCATCGCTATCTGTGAGAAATTCTGCTGATAGTCGTTCTGTGTCACCTGCGTCACTATCTCGCGCTGGTGTATGTTCTTTTTCAGCGTCAGTAGTATCTGGTTGGGATTGACTGGCTTTATCAGATAGTCGGCTATCTTGCGGCCTATGGCCTGGTTCATGATGTCTTCTTCTTCGCTCTTGGTCACCATCACGACCGGCATTGACGGTCGAAGATCCTTGATGCGCTCCAGTGTGTCCAGACCGTTCAGTCCGGGCATCTGTTCGTCTAAGAGCACCAGGTCGAAGGGACGCTCCCTGACCAGCTCGGCAGCGTCGGCACCGTTGTTGATGGTTGTCACATCGTAGCCTTTCTTCTCGAGAAAGAGTATGTGGGCTCGCAGTTGTTCCACCTCGTCGTCCACCCAGAGTAAAGATGCTATGGTCATGTTTGTTCGTCTGTTGATTCTATTCGCCTGCAAATGTACAAAGTTTTTTTGTTATTGAGCAGGCATGACTGTGATTTTTAGCTTTCTTTAGATTAATCATTCTTCATATACTCTATATATGCCGATGATATGTTGCCACCAACGAGCTGCCGGAGGCAAAAAGAAACCATCCTAAAAAAATGAAAAAATGTTGGTTTGTTAGGAAAAAGTTGTAATTTTGCGCGCTGAATGATACACATTAATATTATATCCCCTTTCAGAGCTTTGCTGGCTGTGCTGCTGCTATTGTTCAGTTGCGGTATGGCGGCGCAGGTTGACAGTGTCGTGACGGCAGCAATCATGGACGACAGTATGGCTGTGAGCGACGACGAACTGTCCGAAGAATCGCTCATGTCAGAGTCAGAGAGCGTCACGGCCGGTATTGGTTTTCATCAGCAGCTGAAAGACAAGTTCGAAGAAGGTGGCACCGGCTTCATGTCGCTTGTGGCTGCTGCCTTGGTGCTGGGCCTGGCCTGTTGTATTGAGCGGATTGTCTATCTCTCGCTGTCGGAGATAGATGCCAAGAAATTACTGAACCAGGTGGCTGACAAGGTAGAGGCGGGCCACATAGCAGAGGCCAAGGAACTGTGCCGCAACACCCGTGGCCCCGTGGCCAGTATATGCTATCAGGGGCTGCTGCACCTGCGCGAGAAGACTGACGACATAGAGCGCTCTGTGATGAGCTATGGCACGGTGCAGGTGGGCAAGCTCGAGCGTGGAACGTCGTGGATACGCTTCTTCATTGCCATCTGTCCGTCGCTCGGCTTTTTGGGCACGGTGATAGGCATGGTCATGGCTTTCGACCAGATACAGCAGGCCGGCGACATCGGCCCCACCATCGTGGCCGAGGGAATGAAGGTGGCTCTGATAACCACCATCTTCGGCATTATTGCTGCCCTGATACTGCAGCTGTTCTACAACTTCATTATATCGAAGATAGAGCATCTGTCTGCACAAATGGAAGAGAGCGCCGTCACGCTGATGGACATCGTAATGAAATATAAGCATCAACAGGAATAAGTCTGTTTCGTATGATAGATTTCTGGCTCGGTCTGCTCTATCTGCTCGTGACGCTGACGCTTGTCTCAGCTGTAGGCTCGTGGTTGCGCTCGCTCGTCTTGCGCGATCCAGACTCTTATTCTCATCATGGCGTACCTGCACGGGGCATTGCCGTAGGTGTGACGGTGTTGCTTGTTCTGGTGCTCGCTGTCTGCTCAACGGGCGGCCTGGTGTCAATGCTCATCAATACCATTGCCATACTACTTGTTGTGGCAGCCATTGCAGCCATAACAGGCGGCAGCGGCGTGCTGCGTAAACTGAGGAAATAGATGCTTTTCAAACGTTCAAGTCGTGAGACACCCGGGCTGGACACTACCTCCACGGCCGACATCTCGTTCATGCTACTCATTTTCTTCCTTGTCACCTCGTCGATGGATTCTCAGCTTGGCCTTCATCGTCATCTGCCACCTGCCGCCGACAATGCCGCACAGGAGCTGCTCGTAAGCCGTAGCGACGTGTTAAGCGTGGAGATGGCTGCCGACGGAGCCCTGACAGCCGACGGAGCGCCGATAGACCTGCGCCAGCTGCCGTCGAGGATAGAGACCATAGTGCGTCAGCGTGGCGACAGTCATCTGCTCTCGCTGACGGTTGACAGCGCTGCACCATACCACGACTACTATAGTCTTCAGGAGACAATAGTAGGCACATACCGGAGGCTTGGCGTTCGGCCGAGAATAAGCGAACAGCCAGTCATCGGGCTGACCGGTGTTCATGGCGCAGATGATGTAAGCTCTAATTGAGACACCGTATCCCGTCAATTCCTCACACCATCAACTCCTCAATAATCTTGAGACGCACTTTATTTCGTACACCCGACAGGAAGATGCCGGGGCTGAACACAGCCTCCATGCCGGACCTTATCTTCACCGTGCTGTTCTTCTTTATGATTGCCACCCATGCGCGCGACCTCACACCGCAGGTAAAGCTGGTCGTTCCCCAGGGCCAACTGGCCGAGCGCACCCCTCATCGCTCTGCAGTGGTACAGGTGCTGATAGGTCAAGTCAACGGACGATGGCAAGTGCAGGTGGAGGGCGATGTGGTAGCCATCGAACGCGTCGGTGAAGCTGTTGTCGAGGCTAAGGCTACGCTGGCCGATGAAGACCAGGAGCGCATGACCGTTGCCATCCGAGCCGACCGCAACGCACCCTACGGCCTGCTGGCAAAGGTAAAGCGGCTGTTGCGAGAAGCCGGCTGCTATGACGTTTGCTATGTGGCAAACCGTAAGGAGACACCTGCCGAACGTCCGTAGCTGGACTATGTGCTGCCCCACACACACTTGATGAGAGCAGAAGGCCGCACCGACTCCGAACTTTCACTCCTTTAACATGTGCGTTAAAGGAACAGGCTCTATGGTTAAAATCTTTAATTTATCTGAATTTTTTTTCACTTTGTAGGAAAATACCTAAATTTGCAGTCGATTTGAGAAATGTCGGCCGTGTCAGGCTGGTACATACATTGTGAGATAAAAAAGTATATGGCATAAAACATTAAGATGAACAAGAAAAGACTTTTGCTCGGTGTGGTGTGTCTTGTCGGACTACAATCAGTCTGCCATGCCGGGCGTGTACTGACGGTAGATAGCTGTCGTCAGATGGCCATGAAAAGCAACAAGCAGCTACAGGTGAGCCGCGTCAGGCAGGATATAGCTGCCAATCTGCGTAAGTCGGCCCGTACCAAGTATCTGCCACATATCTCGGCCCTGGGTACCTACCAGTTCACCAGCAGACCAATAAGCTTGCTCAGCGAGGTGCAGCAGCAAAGCCTCAGTTCGCTTGGCAACACCGTTGGAGCCTCGCTTGGTCAGAGCATGGCAGGATTAAGCGGCCAGTTGCTCACACCGCAGACGTTGCAGCTGCTCTCCGGACTGGGCATAGACCCGGCTGGACTGCAACAGGTGCTCAATGGCAATATAGGCCAAGCTACCGCTCAGCTCAACGCCGAGGGACAGAAGATTGTCGATGCCTTCGACACCGACACCCGACACCTGTGGGCTGGCACTATCATGGCCGTTCAGCCTGTCTTCATGGGCGGCAGCATCGTGGCCATGAACAGAATGGCAAGGCTGAACGAAACACTCAATCAGCACACAGCCGAAGCCACGCGGCAGACCATCATCTATACCGTCGATCAGGCTTACTGGCAGGTAGTGTCGCTCAGAGCCAAGCAGCAACTGGCCGACAGCTATGTCAAGGTGCTTGAGCAGCTCGACAGCGACGTGAGCAAGATGATAGCAGAGGGTGTGGCCACTAAGAGTGACGGATTAAGCGTGAGCGTGAAGCTCAACGAGGCACGCCTGACCCTGCAGAAGGTTGACAACGGACTGCAGCTGTCGCGCATGTTGCTGTGTCAGCTGGTGGGGCTGCCCATCGACGCGGCTGTGACGCTGGCCGATGAGGACGGCATAGCCTCTACAGCGGGACACACCGCACAGACAGTGGCTGCCAGCCATACATCTGTAGAGGCAAGGCCCGAGCTTCACGCACTTGAGACTGGCGTGAAGATGAGTCAGCAGATGGTCAACATACTGAAAGCCGGCAACCTGCCGCAGGTGGCGCTGACCGGCGGCTATGCCGTGATGAATCCAAATGTCTTCGACGGTTTCCAAAAGAAATTCGGTGGCTTCTGGAACGTGGGTGTACTGTTACGGGTGCCTCTGTGGAACTGGGGCGACGTGGCATACAAGGTGAGAGCTGCCAAGGGTGCCAACACCATTGCCCGCCTGGAGATGGAAGACATGAGAGAGAAGATGCAGCTGCAGGCCGAACAGTCGCAACTGCAGCTGAGCGAAGCCGACAAGCGCTTGCAGACCGCAATGAACTCTATGGCCAGTGCCGAGGAAAACCTGCGGATGGCCAATCTGGGCTTCAAGGAGGGCGTGGTGCCCACATCGACCGTGATGGAAGCTCAGACAGGCTGGCTACAGGCCAAGTCGGCCGTCATTGACGCACACATCGACTGTATCATGAGTCAGGAAAACTGGAAGAAGGCCGTCGGGCAGCTGTAACACAGCGTGTTCATCACGTCAAAGCTTTGATACATATATTATAACAACATAATCAACAACAAAAAGATGTCAGCTAAAACACAACACAACAATATCCTTTTGGCCATCGGCGGTTTTGTGGCCGTGGTGGTGATAGTGGGTCTGATAGGCTTCTTAGCCCTGAGCCGCGACCCAGACATACTGCAGGGTCAGGTTGAGGTGAGCGAATACCGCGTGTCAAGCAAGGTGCCGGGACGCATACTGGAGCTGCGCGTGGAAGAGGGCGACTTCGTCCATGCCGGCGACACGCTGGCCATACTCGATGCTCCAGAGGTCAGCGCCAAACAGCTGCAGGCCGAGAGTGCCGAGCAGGCTGCTTCTGCCCTCGACAACATGGCACGCTCAGGTGCTCGCAAGGAACAGATACAGGGTGCCTACCAGCTGCTGGAACAGGCCAAGGTGGCTGCCGACGTGACCGAGAAGAGCTATCAGCGCATAGAGCGCCTATTTGAGCAGGGAGTGGTGTCTGAGCAGCAGCGCGACGAGGTGAAAGCCAAGCGCGACGCGGCATTGGCCCAGCAGAAAGCAGCCCAAAGCCAGTATGACATGGCGGTCAACGGAGCCCGCGCCGAAGAGAAACAGGCTGCCGCGGCACAGGTGAACAGGGCAAGGGGAGCCGTGGCCGAAGTGAAGGCCTACATGGGAGAGACCGTACAGGTGGCCCAGATGGACGGCGAGGTGAGCGACATCTTCCCAAAGGTGGGCGAACTGGTGGGAACGGGCGCACCGATCATGAACATTGCCATGATGGACAAGATGTGGGGCACATTCAGCATACGTGAGGACCAGCTTGAAGGCATGAAGGTGGGACAGGAGCTGACAGCATACGTTCCTGCCTTCGACAAGGAGATACGCATGAAAGTCTATTACATCAAGGACATGGGCTCGTATGCCGTGTGGAAAGCCACAAAAGCCAACGGACAGTATGACATGAAGACCTTCGAGGTGAAAGCACGCCCGATAGACACCCTGGACGGCTTGCGTCCCGGCATGTCGCTCATTATAAGGAAATGAAGCAGGCTTTCGACGATATACTGGTCATCTTGTGGCGCGAGCTGCGTATCATGTGGAAGAACCCCATGTATGGCTTCTGCATGGTTGTGTTTCCGCTGATAGTGATGTTCTTCTTCACTACGCTCATGCACGACGGGCTGCCAAAGGATATGCCGGTGGGCGTGGTCGATATGGACAACACCGCTACCACGCGCTCGCTGTTGCGCCAGATGGACGCCTTCCAGCAGACGCGTGTCGTGGCGCGCTATCCCAGCGTGACTGAAGCGCGCCGTGCCATGCAGGAGAATGAAATCTACGCGTTCATCTACTTGCCGGCCGGAACGACAGACGACCTGCTGTCTCAGCGTCAGCCTAAGATTTCACTATATTTCAGCTACACCAGCATTGCGAGCGGCTCGCTGCTCTGGCGCGACCTGAAGACCATTGCCACCCTGGGCTCGGCTGCCGTGGGACGTGGCACCATGCGTGCCCAAGGCTTCACCGACGGACAGACAATGGCGGCCCTGCAGCCTATAGCCATCGACCTGCACCAGGTGAGCAACCCCTGGACAAACTACAACGCCTACCTGTCAACCATGCTCATTCCAGGTGTGCAGATGCTCTTCATCTTTCTCGTCACAGCCTACTCGCTGGGCATGGAGCTGAAGTTCCGGCGCAACAAGTTGCTGATGGCTAAGGCTAACAACAGTATTACTGTAGCTATGATAGGTAAGCTACTGCCGCAGACCATTATATGGCTCATCTTGGTCTTGGGCTACGAGTGTTATATCTACAACGTGCTACATTTTCCGCACGCCGGAGGCTGGTGGACTATCCTGCGGCTGGCGCTGATGGAGGTGCTTGCTTCACAGGGGTTCGGCGTGTTCATCTTCGGCCTGCTGCCGTCGTTGCGCATGTCAATGAGTGTGTGCTCGCTGTGGGCCGTGCTCAGCTTCTCTATGTGTGGGGCGGCGTTCCCCGTGATAGGCATGGACCCGCCATTGCAGTCGTTGTCGGTGCTGTTCCCCCTGCGCCACTACTATCAACTCTACCAGGCTACCGTGCTCAACGGCTTCCCCGTCATCGAGGTGTGGTTCCACTTTGCAGCATTGGCCGGCTTCATCCTGCTGCCCATCACGGTGTGGCGCAAGCTTAAAAACGCCATGCTGACATACGTATATATACCATGAAAGCGCTTTACGATGCCCTGTATATATGGCGCCAAGAGATGCGTCAGGTGGTGCGCGACGAGGGTGTGCTCATCTTCTTCATCGTCGTACCAATAGTCTATCCGTTGCTCTACAGCTGGATTTACAACAACGAGGTGTTGCGCGACGTGCCGGTAGCTGTGGTCGATGACAGCAAGTCGGCCATGAGCCGCGACTTCATACGCCGCTGCGATGCCACGCCCGAGGTGAAGGTGCTGTGCTTCTGTGCCGACCTGGACGAGGCCAAGTCGCTTGTCAGCCGACAGGTGGTGAAGGGCATTTACTATTTACCGCCAGACTTTGCCAACCATACGGCGCGCATGGAGCAGACCTTTATGAGTGTCTATTGCGACATGTCGCTCGTGCTGGCCTACAAGAATATCTTTGCCGCTGCGCGGCTGGTGTCGCTCGACATGGGCAGCGAGATACAGGCACAGCTCAGCTCATTGGCATCGGGCGGACGCGGCGTGGCACCCACAGCGCGGCAGGCCGAGGTGTCAGCCAGACCACTGGACTACGACGAGGTGCCTATCTTCAATCCTGCCGGAGGCTATGGCTCGTTTATCTTGCCCGGCGTATTGATGCTGATATTGCAGCAGACACTCGTACTCGGCATAGGACTTAGTGCTGGCACGGCCCGCGAGAACAACCGCTATGGCGACCTGATACCCCTGGACCGTCACTACAGCGGTGTGCACCGCATTGTGTATGGCAAGGCACTCTGCTATCTCATGGTGTTCACCGTCATGGCGGCCTACCTGTCGCTGCTCGTTCCACGACTGTTCGGCTTCCCGCAGCTGGCCGCGTGGCGAGACATAGCGCTGATGCTCATACCATATCTGCTGGCAAGCACCTTCTTTGGCATGTTCATATCGTGCATGGTTCGCTACAGGGAGAACGTCATGCTGCTCATCGTGTTCGTCTCGGTGCCGTTGCTCTTTATGAGTGGCATACCATGGCCACTCAGCTCAATACCAGGAACGTGGCAGGGCGTGTCATGGATATTCCCCAGCACCTTCGGCGTGAGAGCTTTCGTCCGGCTCAACTCCATGGGAGCCTCCCTGAGCGACGTACGCTCAGAACTGCTATACATGTGGATACAGGCCGGCTTGTTCTACGTTGCAACGTGCATGGTCTATCGTCACCAGCTCATGCTGACCCAACAGCACACTCTGTCACGACTCAAGCAATTGCGGCGCAAGCTGCGTGTCAGGGCAGAAATGAAGGACAGGGCTGTTACCAGAAAATAAGATAACGTGCAGAGCAACACATAAACAACAAGACTGTATAACCAAAACAAGCCAATAGCATGAAAATCAAAAAACTATTGACCACAGCCCTGCTTGCCGTAGGCTCAGGTAACATTGTGGCTCAGACCGTGTCGTGGACGGCCGACAACGGCAATGGCACCTTTACCAATCCGCTGTTCTACGACGAGTTTTCAGACCCTGACATACTGCGCGTAGGCGACGACTACTATCTGGCAGGCACCACAATGCATGCCGTGCCGGGGTTGGTCATTCTCCATTCCAAGGACCTGGTCAACTGGGAAAACGTGGCCTACTGCTTCGACCGCTTCGACTTTACCGTCAGCGACAGCAAGGGAAAACGGACTGACGACCCTGCTTTCTCGCTCAAGGACGGCCGCGAGGTCTATGGACAGGGTATCTGGGCACCTGCCATACGCTATGCCAACGGACAGTTCTATGTCTTCAGCAATGTCAATGGCAAGGGACTGCAGTGTTACACCTCACGCGACATACGCGGACCGTGGACCCACCATAATATGCAGGGCGACATTTACGACCTTGGGGTGCTGTTCGACGACGATGGCAAGGTGTATGCCATTCATGGCTATGGCAAGGTGAGGTGTACCGAGCTGAAGCCAGACATGAGCGGACCAGTAGATGGTACTGAGCGCGTCATCATACCCGAAGGCAATGGCGTCGGTGAGGGACATCATGCCTACAAGATCAATGGCATGTACTATATCATCTCTACCGACTACCGTCCGAACGGACGCACGCTATGCTCGCGCTCAAAGAGCATCTGGGGACCATACGAGACGCGCGTCATCACGGCCGACGAGACCTACGGCTACCATGCTGCCTCGCTCACCCAGTTGCCACGCGGCGAAAAACCGCGCATAGGCCGCGACGGGACAAAATTTAGTCTCGGTCCCGTCAATAAGGATGCAACAGCCTGCTCAAATGCCCATCAGGGCGGTATCGTTCAGTATAACGACGGCTCTTGGTGGGCCCTCTTCATGCAAGACTTCCACTCCATAGGCCGCACGGTGTGCCTCATGCCGATGACTTGGGTCGATGGCTGGCCGATGGTGGGACTGGAAGGTAATTTGGGACGCGCACCGCGCACATGGTTCAAGCCGGGCATGGCAGCTGGCGACACAGGCAATACCGCCAATAACGTGGAGCCGCACGCGCCATACGACCGCAGCGACGACTTCAACTACAAATCAGCCGGGAAGCTGAAGCCCGTATGGCAGTGGAACCATAATCCAGAGGACAAGATGTGGAGGCTGAAGAGTGGCAGGCTGCGTCTGAACAGTATGCCGGCCGAGCAGCTGATGTGGGCTCGCAACACGCTCACGCAGCGTGTCATTGGTCCAAAGAGTGTGGCCACCGTAGAGCTCTATGCCAAGGGAATGAAAGACGGCGACGTGGCCGGACTGGGCAACATCAACGTGCCTTGCTCGTGGATTGGGCTGGTTAAGCGCGACAAGACGCTGACACTGCGCTGCTTCGAACAGCTGACCAACGACACCATTGATGTCGAGCTGAGTCTGCCCGGTGACAGGATATGGCTGCGTTGTATGGGCGACTATGACAACGACCAGGCACAGTATGCTTATTCCGTCGATGGTGTCGAGTACAAGATACTGGGGCGCATGATGCCACTCTCGTATCAGCTCATCTCGTTCCAAGGCTCACGCCATGCCCTGTTTGCTTTCAATGTCACGGGCAAGAACGGCGGCTATGCCGAGTTTGACAATTTTACCCTGACAGAGCCTTGCGCCGACCGTTCGCAAAACATACCTTTCGGCAAGACATTCCGAATCATCAACAAGGCTACCGGCCGCCCTGCCGTGTGCGATCCTCACGGACTGCTATACGACACTCATACCGGCGACGCCAGCGAGCGCACACGCTTCCAGCTGGTTGACCACGGAGGCGGTGTGGTGTCGCTGCGCTGTGTCGATGGACGCTATGTGAAGGTGTATGGCGAGGGACTGCCGGGCGACGTGCGCTTCACATCAGACCCCAAGCAGGCCGAACGCTTCCTTTGGCAAGACTATCTCGACCACGACTTCATGCTCCTCTCGCTGCGAAACCATCTTTACATAGGCAAAAGTCCGACTACAGGCAGCCCGTACTCGATGGATTACAAGGGAGCTGACCCTGCGCGCCGCGCAGGGGCCGTCCTTCACTGGGAGGAATAGCTGCCCAGCGTGAGCCGGTGGTCGATGAGCGGCGGGAAATCGTCGTCGCTGTGGCTGACCATCAGCAGTGTGCGGTCGTTTCTGGCCGCCCAACGGCAGGTGATGTCTTTCACCCGCTGACAGTTGTCAGGGTCGAGACCGTGCATAGGCTCGTCAAGTATCAAGAGCAGTGGATCCTTAACAAAAGCTCTGGCCAGCAGTACCATGCGCTGCTCGCCAGAGCTTATCTGTAGGAACGGACGACGCGCGAGATGGCTCACGCCGAACAGTTCCATCCAGCCCATGCAGAGCTGCTCTTCGGCCGCAGTGGGACGCACATACAGGCCGATGGTGTCTTTCAATCCGCTGGCCACCACCCATATCGACGGCAGATTTTTGCGGTAGGCGCGGTGCATCTCTGGCGACACATAGCCTATGCGGCGCTTCAGCTGCCAGATGGTTTCGCCCGTGCCGCGCTGCTGGCCAAACAGACGTATGTCGCAGGCGTATGCCTGTGGGTTGTCGCCGCAGATGAGCGACAGCAGTGTGCTCTTGCCCGACCCGTTGCGGCCCGTAATGGCCCAGTGCTGTCCACGTTCCACCTGCCAGTCGGAAAGGCGCAAGATGGTATGCCCGTCGTAAGCGATGTTGATGTCGTGCATGGCAACGACCTCGCTGCCAGCGTATGCTGGCATCTCCACTCCTGCCGGAAGCCGGCTTGCAGAGCATGGCACCGCCGTGGAGCAGGCCACGGGCCGCTCTTGGCCGACCGCCGTGGGCTCTACAAGATATATCGTTATAGATAGCTTTGCCGAGAGTTCTTCCAACAGTCGGGAGAGCTGTCGCCGCGTGATGGCATCAAGTCCTATGAAGGGATTGTCAAGGATGAGCGTCTCTGGTTCAGCCATGAGGACCTTCGTCAGCTGAAGCTTGCGTAGTTCGCCGCTGCTGAGAGAGATGACATAGCGCCCCAGCATGTCGTTCAGGCCGAACAGTTCGTACAGCATGTCGCGCATGGCACGCCTCTCGTCTGTGTCGTGGCCGGTGGCTGAGTACGAGCGCTGAAGCACGCTGCCCACCAACGGCATCTCGGGGTCTATGTCATGCTGGTTCCAGCGCTGCTGCAGATAGTAGCTGCCGTCAACGGCAGGGCCGTAAGCATCGCTGAAGGCCAGGTAGCGCAATCGTTCGCTGGCGGCACCACGGCGCAACAGCTCCATACGCTGAGTCTTGCCCGAGGCGTTAGGGCCTGTGATGTGGATTATATTTGTCTGCATATCTAATGATTTTTGTCTTCGGCGACAAAGGTAATTATTATTCCCGGATTTAACAATGTTTTAGAAAACTATCAGACATTCTTTATTTCAAAAATTGTTCATGTTACATTTTTTTAGTAATTTTGCACCCGATTTATTGCTAAACCATAAAAAAACTACCATTTTTCATGGAATCTATCCAATGGCTAATAAACCTGTTCACCGACACTGAGTCGGTGGCTCACATTGCCTTGCTCTATGCCGTGGTCATAGCAGCCGGTGTATATATGGGTAAGGTTAAGTTTGGAGGCATTGCCCTCGGTGTCACATTCGTACTGTTTGCCGGTATCCTGGCCGGACATCTTGGCTTTACCGCTCCCACTAACATTCTGACCTTTGTGCAGGATTTTGGTCTCATTCTGTTTGTCTTCATGATAGGCCTACAGGTGGGGCCGGGTTTCTTCGAGAATTTTGGCAAGGCGGGCATAAAGCTAAACGGTCTGGCCGCAGCAGCCATCGTGCTGAACATCGGCGTCATGTTTGCCTGCTATTTCATCTTCTTCGACACCAGCGACCCCGTCAACCTGCCAATGATGGTGGGCACGATGTACGGTGCCGTGACAAACACGCCCGGTCTGGGTGCCGCCAATGAGGCTCTCTCTACCGTCTTTGCCGATGGTAAGGCACCGATGATAGCCAGTGGCTACGCGTGTGCATATCCGCTCGGTGTGGTGGGCATTATCGGCAGCACCATACTGATACGCTACATCTGCCGAATTCATTTAGAAGAGGAGGAGCACGAGCTGACTGCTGCCGAAGAGGGCAACGTAGCACAGAAGCCACACCTCATGCACATCAAGATCAGCAACCAGTATCTTGAGGGAAAGACGCTGCTTCAGGTTCACAACTTCATGAACCGCGACTTTGTGGCCTCACGCATACTGCACGACGGCCTGGTAAGCATACCAAACCGCAACACCGTGTTCCACATGGGCGACATACTCTACATCGTCTGCGCCGAAAGCGACAGCGAAGCCATCGTTGCATTTATCGGTCCGGAGGTAGAAGTCGACTGGAAAGAGGAAGAGCAACCTCTGGTTGACAAGCACGTCATCGTGACGCAGCCCAAGATGAACGGCAAGACTCTGGGCTCTCTGCATCTGAGCAGCGTCTATGGCGTGAATGTCACGCGCATCTCTCGTCAGGGCATGGAGATCTTTGCTTCGCCGTCGCTCAACCTCCAGGTGGGCGACCGCGTGAGAATTGTTGGCCCGGAAGATGCCGTGGAACATGTCACACAGATGATGGGCAACTCAAAGCGCAAGCTCGACACGCCCAACATCGCAACCATCTTTGTGGGAGTGATGCTCGGCATCGTCTTCGGTTCGCTGCCCATCGCCATTCCCGGCATGCCGGCCCCGTTGAAGCTCGGTATCGCCGGCGGACCGCTTATCGTGGCTATACTCATCGGACGCTATGGTTACAAGATAAAGCTTGTGACATACACCACATCGTCGGCCAACATGATGCTACGCGAGATAGGCTTGGTACTGTTCCTGGCCAGCGTGGGTATCAAGGCCGGCGCAGGCTTCTGGAACACCGTGGTGGCTGGCGACGGCCTGCTCTATGTGCTGACTGGCTTTCTCATCACCATCATACCTATCATCGTCGTGGGAACCGTGGCCAGAATGAAATATAAATTCAACTATTTCACCATCATGGGTATGCTGGCCGGTACATACACCGACCCGCCAGCACTGGCCTATGCCAACAGCGTCTGCTCAAAAGGGGCACCTGCCATCGGCTATAGCACTGTCTATCCACTGTCGATGTTCCTGCGTATCTTCTTTGCAGAAATTATTGTGCTCACATGTTGCTCGGCATGACAACAGAAGAACTTGTATGGCGTTTGATGGGTAAGCAAGGTTTATAAAAGAAGCTGAGCTGAAGCTCGCTCCATATATCCTGCTACGCTGCAATGCCCGTAAAATGACAGTTTTTAATTCGTAAATCAGTAAATCTCAGTGATGAATTTCTTTCTTGACATCGGCCCACACACAATGGAGCGTTCGCAACACTTGGCCGAAGTGGATCCTCACGGCTTCGGCATGACAGTGCTGGCTATGGGCATAGTGTTCTCCTGTTTAGCCCTGCTATGGGCCTTCTTTACCGTTTTTGGCATCATTATGCGCAATCGTGACACCATGCACCGAGCCGCACAAGTGCAGCCGCTGAAGGTCACTGTTGAGAAAACGAAGGAGACAGTGCACAAAACCAATGTGTTGCTCAAGGACGGACTACATTCCAAGGGCATCGACATGGAGACTTACATGGCTGTCATAGCCATGGCTATCAAGCAGTATCAGGACGACGTGCACGACGTAGAGAGCGGCGTGATTACCATCAAGCATTATAACACCGAATGGAACAATGAGCTGCCACAGATGACCCAGCACGACATGGCACCCACGCGCGACAGCGAACCCATACCGGTGCTCTTGGGCTTGTCGTAGCTTGGCACAAGCGGAGATAGCAAAAGATCTTAATAGCAACGACATAAACCGTAGTAAAACAAACCGCCAAGCGAGAATGGAGCTACAGCGGATAATGAATGCAAATCTATATTATTTTTTAATGTGATACAACGAAGATGAACAAGTACCAATATACAGTGAAAGGTGTCGATTACGACGTAGAGATAGAAGACGTGGAGAACAATGTGGCAAAGGTCAACGTCAATGGCGTGCCTTTCGAGGTGGTGCTACGGCAACCGGTCAGACCGACAAGTAGCCTGAATCGCCCAAAGCCCGTTACTCCGCCCGCCGCCAACGTGACAGGCGAAGCAGGCGCACCGGCGCGTCCAGTTCAACCGCAGGCCGGCGCAGATGCTCCTGGCTTCCAGCAGAAAGCTCCACTTCCTGGCACCATCAGCGAGATACGCGTACAGGTCGGACAACATGTGGAAGCCGGACAGACAGTGATGATACTCGAGGCAATGAAGATGCAAAACAACATCGAGGCCGAACAGAGTGGCACCGTCTCTGCCATAGCTGTCAAGCAAGGAACAAACGTTATGGAGGGAGAGCTGTTGCTCATCATCGGCAACTGAACATTGAACATTTAGCATGTCGATAATGAGCAGCTAAGTGTTTGACTTGTAAAAGAAATATAGAATTTGCAAATTGTAGTTACAAGAGATGGGTTTCACTGACTTCCTGATAGAGAACTTCAACGAGTTTCTCACATTTACCGGTTTTGCCAATGCCACGGCCGGCAATCTGCTGATGATAGTGGTGGGTTGCGTGCTTATCTTCCTTGCCATCAAGAAAGACTTCGAACCACTTTTGCTTATACCTATCGGCCTCGGAATAATCTTGGGCAACATACCTTTCCGCATGGATGCACATCTGGAAATTGGCCTCTACGAAGAGGGCTCTGTGCTCAACATTTTCTATCAGGGTGTGCGCTACGGATGGTATCCTCCGCTTGTCTTCCTCGGCATTGGTGCCATGACCGACTTCACCGCTCTGCTGGCCAACCCTAAGCTGGTACTTATAGGTGCCGCTGCGCAGTTTGGTATTTTCGGCGCTTATATGGTGGCCTTGACCCTTGGCTTCGCTCCTAACGAGGCAGCCAGCATTGCCATTATTGGTGGTGCCGACGGACCGACAGCCATCTTTCTGTCATCAAAGCTTTGTCCGTCTATGCTGGGTGCTGTGGCCGTTTGTGCCTACAGCTATATGGCACTGGTGCCGCTGATACAGCCATTCATTATGCGCCTGCTGACCACAGACAAGGAGCGTGTCATTCGCATGAAGCCACTGCGACAGGTGTCGCAGACCGAGCGTATCATTTTTCCCATCGTAGGACTGCTACTCACCACGTTCCTCGTGCCATCGGGACTGCCGCTGCTCGGCATGTTGTTCTTCGGCAACCTGCTGAAGGAGAGTGGCAAGACAACTCGTCTGGCCAAGACTGCTGGCTCTGCCCTTAACGATATCGTTGTCATCCTGCTGGGCCTCACCGTGGGATGCAGCACACAGGCCAGCGAGTTCCTTACGCTCGACACCTTGCTTATCTTTGTCATTGGTGCCTGCGCCTTCATGGTGGCTACGGCCAGCGGAGTATGCTTCGTAAAGCTGATGAACCTCTTCCTGCCCGAGGGAAAGAAGATCAATCCCCTCATCGGCAACGCCGGAGTGTCGGCTGTGCCAATGAGTGCGCGCATCAGTCACAACTTGGGACAGGAGTATGACCGCAAGAACTTCCTGCTCATGCATGCCATGGGGCCCAATGTGGCTGGCGTAATCGGGTCTGCAGTAGCGGCAGGCGCCCTGCTCGGTTTCTTCTCTTAACGATAAGCATAGCTTAAGCCCCTCCCCCTGATAGCAGGGACAGCTAACTCGATTTTCAACTTACATCTTCTAATTATCATCTTCTATGTGGTTGATAGCGGCATTCATATCTGCAGCAATGCTCGGCTTCTATGACATGTTCAAGAAGCTGGCTTTGCGCGATAATGCTGTGGTGCCTGTGCTCTTTTTCAACACATTGTTCTGCTCTCTCATTTTTCTGCCCTTTATTGTCCTGAGCCATTACAGCAATACGCTCGACGCTACAGCAGTGCATGTGGCTTCGGGAGGATGGGATGCGCATCGCTTCATCGTGATGAAGGCGGTTCTGGTGCTGTCAAGTTGGATCCTGGGCTATTTCGGCATGAAACATCTGCCGCTGACCATCGTTGGCCCTATCAATGCCACGCGCCCCGTAATGGTGCTTGTGGGTGCTCTGCTTGTTTTTGGCGAGCGACTCAATGGCTGGCAGTGGGCAGGAGTGATGATGGCCGTGAGCTCCTATTTCCTGCTGCGCCGCAGCAGTCGCAAGGAAGGCATTGACTTCCGCCACGACCACTGGATATACATGACCATAGGGGCTGCCATGCTGGGAGCTGTCAGCGGCCTGTATGACAAGTTTCTCATGGCTCCGGTCGAAAGTGGTGGAGCCGGACTGGACCGCATGATGGTACAGTCGTGGTACAATATCTACCAGTGTGGCATGATGGGCGTAATGCTCCTACTGGTGTGGTGGCCCAAGCGACATACTATGCCATTCCGCTGGCACTGGAGCATACTGTTGGTCAGCATATTTCTGTCTGTGGCCGACTTTCTCTATTTCTTTTCTCTTTCGCAGCCAGATGCCCTCATCTCTGTGGTGTCTATGATAAGGCGAGGTTCTGTTGTCGTCTCTTTCCTCTGTGGTGCCATGCTTTTCCATGAGAAAAACCTGCGAGCAAAGGCTTTCGACCTCTTCCTCATGCTGCTCGGACTGCTGTTTTTGTGGATAGGTTCCAAGGGGAGTTAAGGGACTTGAATTAAAAATTAAAGATTAAAAATTAAAGATTAAAGATTAAAAATTAAAAATTAAAAATTAAAGATTAAGGATTGATAACTGCTAATTGATATTAAGAGGTTAAATGCTTTGACACTTTGTTGATGTCGTAATTTGAGAGATGCAAGATGTGCAGGCAGGGAATGTATATATTTATGTCGTGGGGCGGAGACATGTATTGTAAAACTATTAAAATTATTAGGAATAAATGGGAAATTTAGTAGCGATAGTAGGTAGGCCCAATGTTGGCAAATCGACGCTGTTCAACCGTCTGACCAAGACGCGCAGCGCCATCGTCAGTGAGACGGCCGGCACCACGCGCGACCGGCAGTATGGCAAGTGTGAGTGGAACGGACGCGAGTTCTCCGTAGTCGATACTGGTGGATGGGTGGTCAACAGCGACGATGTTTTTGAGGAGCAGATACGAAAACAGGTGATAGTGGCAACCGAAGAGGCAGACCTAGTTCTCTTCGTAGTCGATATTCAGAACGGCATGACCGACTGGGACCAGGACGTGGCGCACATACTGCGTCGAGCCAAGCTGCCGGTGCTGGTGGTGGCCAACAAATGTGACGACAACAAGCACCTCTACTATGCCGCCGAGTTCTACAGGCTCGGACTGGGCGAGCCATGGCCCGTGTCGGCAGCGACAGGCTCGGGAACGGGCGACCTGCTTGACGAGGTCATGCGACTGTTGACCAACGCGCCTGAGGAGCAGGCCGAAGACGACATTCCACGCATAGCCGTGGTGGGAAGGCCCAACGTGGGCAAGTCAAGCATCATCAATGCCTTTATAGGCGAAGAGCGACACATCGTGACAAATATAGCGGGCACCACCCGCGACTCCATACTGACACGCTACGACAAGTTCGGCTTCGACTTCTATCTTGTTGACACCGCAGGCATTAGGCGAAAGAATAAGGTTACAGAGGATCTTGAGTTCTATAGCGTCATGCGAAGCATCAGGGCTATAGAGAACAGCGACGTGTGCATACTCATGCTCGACGCTACGCGAGGCATTGAGGCACAGGACATGAACATCTTCTCGCTGGTGCAGAAAAACCAGAAGTCGCTTGTCGTGGTTGTCAACAAGTGGGACCTGGTGGAAGACAAGAGTCAGAAGGTTATAGACACCTTCCGCGACGCTATAATCAATCGCATGGCTCCATTCACCGATTTCCCCATCATCTTTGCTTCGGCATTGACAAAGCAGCGCATCTTCAAGGTGCTTGAGACCGCCAAGCAAGTATGTCTGAATCGTCGGGTGCGTATCGGAACCAGTAAGCTTAACGAAGTTATGCTGCCAATCATAGAATCGACACCGCCACCAAGCATAAAAGGTAAGTATATAAAGATTAAATATGTTTCACAGCTGCCAGACACGCGCATACCGTCGTTTGTGTTCTATGCCAACCTGCCGCAGTATATCCGTGATCCATACAAACGCTTTCTCGAGAATAAACTGCGTGAGAACTGGGAATTGACAGGCACTCCCATCAATATCTTTATACGCCAGAAATAATGCAGCACGTTTCACTCCGTAAAACAGACAGCCATCTGCTTACTATGAGCATGAGGCTGGTGTCTGTTGTTGGCAATTGCTTTAGTCTGTCGTCTGTCGTTGTCTTCCTGCTGTGTCTCATGGCCTGCTCTTCGGGAACAGAATTGACAGCTGAGAAGCAGGCCGCCTGCGCTGCCAAGGGATACTACGACGCTCTCATCTACGGCCAACCTGAACAATGGGTGGCTGGCCATAGTGGGGCTGAACTCATGTCCAGTCAGTATCGACAACTGCTACTTGAGAACGCGAGGATGTATCTCGAACAACAACGCCAGGTGCATGGTGGCATTACCGAGGTCAGCGTCTGCAATGGCCGCAGCGTATTTGTTGACAGCTGCGCTGTGGCTATGCTGTCGCTGTCATTTGCTGATGCCACCAACGAGACAGTGGCTGTGCCGATGGTATGCGGAGCCGATGGCATCTGGCGGATGAAATGAAGGAAAAGACACATCGCTTTTTAATAGAGATACTGTCTATATTGTATAATTCACTAATCGAGATAAATTTATTTCACTAACTAAGATATATTATATTCACTAATTGAGATAAATATAATTCACTAATTG
>JAILBT010000139.1 GCA_024680755.1 Prevotella sp.
TCCTTTCACGTAGCGCAGTGCGATGTTCATGCCTCCGATATACCCCACACGCCCATCTATCACAAACAGCTTGCGGTGGTTACGGTAGTTGGCACGCCGGGCGAACGACGGGAATCGCACTGGCATGAACGGTTCCACCTCAATGCCTTCCACCCGCATACGCTCAAAGAACTTGTTTTTCACGTTCCAGCAACCCACATCATCGTATATGACCCTCACCTCCACTCCCTGGCGTGCCTTGGCTATGAGCGCGTCGGAAACGAGAAGGCCCAGTGCATCGTTGTCGAAGATGTAGATGTCCACGTGTATATGGCTCTTTGCACTGGCAATGTCGCCAAGCAACGATGGGAAGAACTGGTATCCGTCGGTCAGTATCTCTATGTTGTTGCCATTGAAGGGCAGCGAGAAGCTCTCGTTCATAAACAGGTCTATCACCGGCTTGTGCGGCTCGGGCAGTTGCAGGTCTCTCTGCTGAACGAATCCCAGCATTGACCTTTTTTCCAGCTGGTCCATCGACCTTCGGTTAACCTGTCTCTCCTTCCGTGTGTTTGTTCCCAAAAAGATATAGGCTATGACTCCTACCAGCGGCACGAAATAGATGACCAATGCCCACGCAATGGTTTTTGCAGGCTGACGATTGCCCATCACCACGTGGATGATGGCTGCAATCGCTATCAACCGTGACAACCAGTATAGTATTCCAAGGAGACTCATCTGTGAGAAGTGAGAAGTGAGGAGTGAGAAGTGAGGAGTGAGGAGTGAGAAGTGATGAGAGGGTCAATCTATGCCGATGAGTTTGTGGGTCTGTAGTGAGAGTCGCCACTGCGGATGGTGCTTTATATATTCCACGCAGGCCTTTACGATGGTGGCATTGAGGGTGTTGTCGCCAGTGTCGCAAGGCTGCAGGTAGAGCTGCGGGACGTGTTTATGACAAGCTGACGTGCCGGCGTCATCACGCACTGCGGTGTCTGGCACCTGCAGGCAGCTCAGCCTGTCCAACACGGCAGTATCGCCGTTGGCCATCGCCTGGGTGAAGACCACCTTGACCTCGTCTGCGTCATCGTACGAACATGGTTCCACATATTTCGGCGACACTGTGAGCCAGTCGAGGTTTGGCGGAGCCGGTCGCGTGCCATTGCTCTCCATGGCCACGTAGAAGCCTTCGCGGTGCAGCGCGTCCACCAGGTACTCGTCGGTCTGAAGTGTCGGTTCGCCACCGGTCAGCACCACCATTGGTTTGTCCGTTATCAAGCCGAAGTCTTTGCAGTAGCCCAGCAAACGGGCTGTTATGTCTTCTGCGCTACAGGTGGTGAAGGTGTCGAACGCTGTGTCACAGAACGAGCATCGCAGGTTGCATCCGGCAAAGCGCACAAACAGTGCCGCCCTGCCAGTGTTGGCGCCCTCGCCCTGCAGCGAATAGAAGAAGCTGTTCACGCGATAAGTATGAACCATGTGTCTTGTCATTATTGTCCAAGCAGTTTGCTGCAGCTCTTTCCCAGCCACTCCACCTCGTCGGGGTTGAGTAGTGGCGACAGACGGTCGTACACCGTCTGGTGGTAGTCATCGAGCCATTGTCGTTCCTCGTCGGTGAGCATTTCGGCAATGATCGGTCTTTTGTCGATGGGGCAGAGCGTCAGCGGCTCGAACCGCAGGAAACGTCCGCACGCTGTCTCCATGGCAGGCACCACGAGCAGTGTGTTCTCTATGCGCACTCCGAAACGTCCTTCCAGATAGACGCCGGGCTCGTCGGTGACGGTCATGCCCGCCCTGAGCGGCTGTCCCTTCCACTCCATCCGTATCTGGTGGGGTCCTTCGTGGACATTGAGGTAAGAGCCCACTCCGTGTCCTGTGCCGTGCAGATAGCTGTAGCCCTCGCGCCAGAGGGCGCTGCGTGCTATGGCGTCGAGCTGTGTGCCTGCCGCCCCGTCGGGGAAGACCAGGTTCTGCAGTCTGAGGTGGCCTTTCAGCACCAGTGTGTAGACGCGTCGCATCTCGTCGGTCAACGGCCCCATGGCTATGGTGCGTGTTATGTCTGTTGTCCCGTCGGCATACTGTGCCCCGCTGTCTACGAGCAGCAGCCCCTCTGGCCGAAGCTCAGCGTTGCTCTCCTCGGTGGGCTCATAGTGAACGATGGCGCCATGAGGACCGTAGGCGGCAATGGTGTCGAACGACAGTCCGCGGTAGTGTTGCTGCTGCGAGCGCAGACGTTCCAGCTCGCGTGCCACGCCCAGTTCCGTGTGTGGCCACGGTGCCGGCTGTGCCGACCGCTGTTCTTCCAGCTTTTTCAGAAAACGCACCATCGCCACGCCGTCGCGCTCCATGGCACGCCGGAAGCCCTGTTGCTCGGTCTCGTTCTTCACCGCCTTCATGGCAGGCACGGGCGACGTCTTCTCTATGATGGTCACCGCTGTGCGTACTCCGGGATTATAGCGTTTCAGCGTGTCAAGGAGTGTGTAGCTGACCTCGTCGGGGTCCATGAGTATGGTCTGTTCGAAATAGCCCTTCAGCCCGTCCTTCACGTTCCGGTAGTCGTCCACGGTCACGTTTTCGCGCTTCAGGTATGCCGCCACCTCGGGTGTGAGCTTTGCCTTGTCTACGAACAGCGTCACTGCTGTCGACGAGAGAAGCAGGTAACTGACGAACACCGGGTTGCAGTGCACGTCGCTGCCCCTCAGGTTCAGCGTCCATGCTATATCGTCGAGCCGTGCCATCAACATTCCGTCGGCATGGTTGTCGTGCAGTGCCTGGCGTACGCGTCTCAGTTTCGAGGCTGTTGTCTCGCCCGCCATCTCCATGGGGTGCAGACAGATGGGATTGCGGGGTATGGCCGGCCTTCCGGGCCACACCAGCGGCAGCGGGTCGAAGTTGGTGCGCAGCGTCAGCCCGCCCTCCTGTCGCAGTTCTCCGATGAGCTGCTGCACTTCACTGGCACTGCTGCACATGCCGTCGATGCCCACCTCTGTCCACTCGCAGCGCCCTTCGCGTATCTGCTCACCTATCCACTTCGGAATGGTTGG
>JAILBT010000024.1 GCA_024680755.1 Prevotella sp.
CTCTCCAACGACAGCTACAAACAGGGCATCATCACCGACCCGCGACAGATGGGCGGCTACCCCGTTTATCAGGCATGGCAGCCATACAAGGACACCGACATGGACGGCATGCCCGACGAGTGGGAGACGGCCAACGGACTGAACCCCAACGACCCCGCCGATGCCAACAAGGACATGAACGGCGACGGATATACCAATATTGAGAAGTATATCAACGCCATCCCAACCGCCACACGCACCGACTGGACAAACCCGGCCAACAACCGCGACACGCTGGCAGAGAGAGGACACCTCTGAGCCTTGCTACTGCGTGGGCAGTCATTTACGCTAAAGCGTTCTTTTAAGACAATCATTTACGCTAAAGCGTTCTTTAGAAAAACAGAGAAAAACAAGAAAAACAGAGAAAAACAATGATGCCAATGTTGCATCAACTGGTTTTTCCCGGTTTTTCTTGTTTTATCCGGTTTTCCAAAAGCTTTCGCTTATCAACAGAATAGGAGCAGCCGTCCTTCCCGACACGTTGGTCGTAGGTCCTTTGCGCTCAGGACGGCAGTAACTCACACTTTGCTCCGACCAAACCCATAGTTACCTCCGACCTAACTCATAGTTACCTCCGACCTAACTCATAGTTACCTCCGACCTAACTCACACTTTGCTCCGACCAAAGTCACAGTTTGGTCGGAGCAAAGTCACAGTTTGGTCGGAGCAAAGTCACAGTTAGGGTAGGTTTTCTGTTTACTCGTGTACGTAGAGGTTCCAGCCGAGATAGGTCTCTATAGCCTCGTTGAGGATGTTGACCACATCGGTGCGGCACATTGCCACGTGGTGCTCGAAGCCATTCTTGCAGATGTACTTCATCAGCCGCTGCAGGTTGTCGACCTTCGTCACGGCTATACATCCGTCCATGCCGTAGGGGTCGTTGGTTATCTCGCCCTTGCCCAAGTAAGCCTTTATGCAGCCCTTCGGGTCGTCGGTGGAGATGCGGAAGAAGGTGAACGGGCCTTCCGAGACTTTCGCGTAGACGGCACCGAATGTCCTCACCTTGCCCAGCGTACGTCCCAGCACTCCGAGCGGTCCGAGCTTCAAGTCGTCGTTGCCCACGAAGCCGCGCGGGAAGTTTCCACAGTGTGTGCAGACGCACATGTTGCGGTCCTCGGCGAAGTTGTTGTTCCAGTCGAGCAGTGCCGGTGCCTGCTGCGATGCCAGTGCGAGGGCATACATGCTGACGGCTCCTGCCAGGTCGGTCTCGCAGGCGGCCGGTATGAGTTTGTCCGACAGCATCGACATCGTGACGCAGGGCGCGCAGCCATAGTTCTGCTCCAGCGAGTCCCAGCACTGTATGGCCACAGCCTGCACGTCGTTGGCCTCTATCCAGTTCTCCACGGCTACGCTGAACTTCGCCTGCAGCAACAGCTTTTCGCGGTAGTTCTCCGGCACCTTGGCATAGCTGCACGTGCGCTCGCACATAGCCTTCAGCTTCGGGTCGTCGTCGGCTATCTGCTGTGCTGCGAAGAGTATCTCCGACAGGTCGGCAGGCACCACCGTGATGCCACTGCGCTGCAGCAGCTTCTCGCTGGCACGGCAGGTGTTGAAGCCCAACGGACGGGTGCCTATCTGTCCGAGACGGCAGTGGCGCAGTCCGTTCACGACGCGGCAGACGGCAGCAAAGCGCTGCAGGTCCTGAGCCAGCAGCGGGCTGTAGACGCTGTAGGTGTGCAGCGTGGTGTCGGTGAAGGGTATGCCATACTGGTACAGGTTGTTGCAGACAGAGATTTTTCCGCAGAAGGCGTCGCGCCGGCTGTCCAGGTCCACCTTGTCGTTCTCGTCGTCGCAGGCCTGCACCAACACGGGCACTTGCAGGTCGGCGTCGCTGATGGCGTTGATGATGCCAATCTCGAAACCGAAGTTAGGCAGCGACACCACGATGCCGTCTATCTCGTCGCGGTGGGCGCGAAACTGCTTCGACACCTTCAGGCCGTCTTCGCGTGTCTCGATGCTCGACGAGCCGGTAGGGGTGGCGTCTTCCGGCAGAATGATGTATTCGTAACCCAACTCGTCCATGGTCTTGAGCAACTGCTTGCGCACGTCACGGGCAAGTTCTGAATTGAAGTAGGCGCGAGTACCTATGATCACGCCAAAGCACGTTTTTCCGTTTTTCATTTCTTTAGTAGATATAGATTTAGTTATTGTTGCGGTGCAAAGTTATTATTTTTCTTCGTCTTATGCAAATTTCTCCTCCCTTTTTTCTTTTGTTTCGCAACAATTCCTTAACTTTGCAGAAAACTTTTCGAAAACGATCAAAAAAATGGAAGCATTATCCCTACACAACCTTCGTCTGACAGCTGAGACAAACCGCAAACGTCTGGTCGAAGTGGTCTATCGTGCCAAGGCCGGCCATATAGGCGGCGACCTGTCGTGCCTCAACGTCATGACGGCACTCTATTTCCATGTCATGCAGGGCCTGGACCCTGCCAACCCCAAAGCGCCCTGGCGTGACCGCTTCGTGCTGTCGAAAGGCCACTGCGTAGAAGCCCTCTACGTGACGCTCGAGGCCAAAGGCTTCCTGAAGCCCGAGGTGCTCGACACCCTGGGCCGCTACGGCAGCATACTCAGCGGCCACCCCACCATCGAGGTGCCGGGCATCGAGGTGAACAGCGGCGCCCTGGGCCACGGCTTAAGCATAGGCATAGGCATGGCCATCGCTGCAAAGATGGACGCCGGCGCCTATCTGACCAAGGAGCCCGCCGGACAGCCGCGCTACCGCACCTTCGTGCTCATGGGCGACGGCGAGCAGGGCGAGGGCAGCATCTACGAGGCCGCCATGGCTGCCAACAAGTACGGTCTGGACAACCTCGTGGCCATCATCGACCGCAACCACCTGCAGATATCGGGCGACACCGAAGACGTGATGCCACTCGACAGCATACGCGAGCGCTGGACCGCCTTCGGATGGGACGTGGTATCGATGAACGGCGACGACATGGCCGACATCGTCGGCACCTTCGACGCCATAGACTACCACAACGGGCGTCCGCACCTCATCGTCTCTGAGACGACGAAAGGCCGCGGCGTGAGTTTCATGGAGGGCATAGCCAAGTGGCACCACGGCGTGCTCAACGAAGAGCAGTGCCGCCAGGCAGTGGCAGAAATAGAAGCCAGAATAGAAGAAATGAGTAAAAACAAAGCGGGATAACGAGAT
>JAILBT010000032.1 GCA_024680755.1 Prevotella sp.
CCCATGGCGCGCCCTTCAGCGGCAGCCCCCTGTGCCTGTCGACGGCAACCAGCCACAGCTATATCGACACCGAGACCAATGAGACGGCCAGTGCAAACTTTGTGAGCGTGGCCACCGCCAACGGCCGGTTCTGCGCCATGCGCACCAGCGACCTGCGCACCGTGTTCGACCGCGAGAGTCTGCTCTACACCGACATGGCCAGCGACGAGCAGCCCTACCGTATCGTCAGCGGCATGTGGGGCAACTATCTGGTCAGCAACAAGGGCCTGCGCTTCCAGTACAACACCTCCATGTCGGGACTCGCCGGTAGCGGTAGGTACGGCTTGGAGTCGCAGTTAGGCGCCAGCCCCTACGTGGTTTATGATGACATGTCGTCGAACGTGTTCTTCTGGGATGCCACGGGCCACAGCATTGGTATCTGCGACTACAACGGCTCGACCACCGTGGCGCAGGACGACCGCTACAAGCTCTCCGGCCTGGTGCGCATGAACTGCGTGGCCGCAGGCTACAACGGCCCGACGGGCTATGTGGTGTTCGTGCTCTCATCGCTCGACGGCTCGCAGCGCCAGTTGGTGTTGCTCTCTGCCAGCTTCACTGGCGGTGTGGAGGTGAAGGAAATGCGTGCCCTGCGCACCAACAAGGTCAACACGGCCAGACTCTTCACCATCAGCTGCCAGTCGGCGGCCCTGCTCTACGGCGTGGTGGGCAACCAGATTTACGGTCTTGACCTGACCTCGTTCACCGAGCAGGAAATCCATCCCCGCGGCATTGGCGACGACGAGCAGATTGTCTACATCAGCAACCAGTGCGGCGGCTACGTGGCCGCCTACGACTACCTCGTCATTGGCACCCAGAGCGGCACGGACTATACGCTGCGTTTCTACAACCAGTTAGGCGGACTGCCCGACGGCGACCCCGTCATCACCCTCCACGACACGGGCACGCCCCGCGCCATCCACTACACCGTGCAGCAGGCCTACTCGTTCGGCACGCTGCCGTATCAGGATTAAGAATTGACAATAAATCGTAAATCGAAAATAAGAAAATCGTAAATTATCATGGTGAAAAGACTGTTTCTTTCGTGTTGCATAGTCCTGTGCGGACTGAGTGCAACGGCGCAGACCAACTTCCGCGCCATTACCTACCAGCAGGCCTTGGAAGCATCGAAGGCTGAGGGCAAACCCGTGTTCATTGATTTCTACACCTCGTGGTGCGGCCCCTGCAAGATGATGGCCCGCGACGTGTTCCCACAGCAGAAGGTGGGCGACTATTTCAATGCTAACTTTGTCTGCATTAAGCTCGATGCCGAGAAAGAGGGCAAGGAGCAGGCTAAGAAGTTCAAAGTGTCGGCCTACCCGACGTTTAAGGTCATCAGCGCCGACGAGCAGGAAATCTTCACCTTCGTCGGTGGCAACAGCGATGCCGACGCTTTCGTGGCCGACATCAAGGCGGGCGTGAACCCCGACCTGTCGCCCGACCGTGCCGCCGCCCGCTATGAGCAGGGCGACCGCTCGGCAGAACTTGTCAGTGCATACGCCAGCCAGCTCATGAAGGAGGCACAGGCCAACCGCCGCCAGCTGGACCAGAGCAAGGTGGACAAGGCGCAGCAGGTGGTCAGCGACTACTTCAAGTCGCTCACTGACGAGCAGCGCCTGAGCGAAGAGAACAACTTCGTCTACGGTTACAGCTACTGCAACGACCCGAAGGACGAAAAGGCCCGTTTCCTCATCAGCCAGTTGCCGACTATTACCGAAGCCCGCCGCACCGAGGCCGAGCAGACGCTGAGGACGCTCTTCCTCTACCGTACCGGCACCATGCTGCAGGGCATGACGGAGTTTGACCAGAGCGACGTGAACCTGCTCAAGCAGGACATCACCGCGCTGGGCTATAACAAGGGCTCGGAGAAAGCATACGACGCCGCGTTCCGCATTCTCTCCGCCCAGACGCAGGCCGACCGTGGCAAGTATATCGACCAGTTGGAGAAAGACTTCCGCACACTCGATGTGTCGCAGAAAGCCAGTGTGGTCGGCAACTTCGCCCAGTCTCTCCGCAGCAGCGACCCCACCATCGTGAAGCGCGCCGACAAGTGGCTCCGTTCGCAACTGGCCGACCTCGATGCCGCCAGCATTTACTATGCTGCCGGCTCGCTCATCCAGTTCGAGAAACAGTTAGGAAACA
>JAILBT010000046.1 GCA_024680755.1 Prevotella sp.
AAACATTGCTGGGTGCTTATAATTGAGTGCTAATTACCATTATTCGGGTTTGTCGAAATCTTCATGATGACCGTCTGCAATCATCTTTGCGTACTGTTCGTGTTTCTTATGGTATATAACATGGAAGTAGAATGTTTCTGCAACTCCATCTATCTTTATTTCATCGTCAAATATATCAGCGATATGATGTTGGGACATATAACGCTTAAACATTGCGGAGAACATCCTGCTGCGATACTCTTGTACGGTTATCTTTTTATTACTCGGAACGAGGTTGATGAAATCGCACATGTAACTGAGTATTGCATTGGGATTCCTCATCATAAAGTCAGCTATACAATCCTCTATCTGCTGGAGGACTCTGTGGCTGGTAACATTTGTGCTGCCAATACGACCCAAGCCTACCTCTACTAATTCAACACCATCTTGCAGAAGGATGTCTAAGATACGGCCTGCAATAATATTACTACGATCTGTAGTGAACTGCAGTCTGTACTCATCACCAGCCTCAGAGAAAATGGTATACCTTTCTGTCATCAGACATAAATAACCTTATTGGGTTTTGTTTCCTCTGAGCACAATTTTTTCAGCCACAGGTATTTCTGTACACCTGCTTCACGAATCTTCTCTTCCAATTTCCTGGAAGGATTCTTGATTGTAATAGTCCTTGAGTTGCTCATAATTATATTGTTTATATCGGTGACGAAGATACGGAGACACGGGGACAGGTTCCTGTTTCATCACATGCGATATATCATGCTTTTTCCTATTCCCGTCAGTCTCTCCAACTGGCGCAGCGAAGCATTCCTGCCCATCTGATCATCCGACGGGCGGCCTCGTCCTTCTTGAAAAAGAGTTTAGACACTTGGTCGCCTAGAGGAGTTGGCGATACTTCCGGCGAAGAGCTTTGGCTTTCTTGATACAATCTCTTAAATCTAGGAATTGCTGCGGGTCAATCATACCCAAATGCTCTACGACAGAAGACATCTCGTCAAGATATTTCTGCTCATACTCATCGACCTGCTCGCCATAGACATAGGTCGTCCGTGGGAAACTGAAAGTCGGAGTGGTCTTTTCCTTGGGACTAAACACATAGGCGTTTACACCACGCTCCTGAACATCAACACATCCGCGCTCAACTACGACATCTGCAGGGATATGGTCTTTAGAGGTGGGAAGACATGCCATCAGCACCTTGTCGTTTAAATGCCCGAGCACTATGAAATACTTGGGCTTGGGTTGCATGCCGTTCTTGAACTCGAAAGGTGAGAATTTCAGAAGTTCGCCAATCTGGTACATTGTCTTAGCTTCGTAATTGGTCGGCCATCAGACGATTTTCGAGGACTTCTTCATAATAGGCACGGTCATCGGGACAAAGTTGGCGCCCCATGTCGATGATGACAGTGGAACTGTTGGCCCGGCGTTGCTGAAAGTCTACTAAGAGGCCATGCTCCTTAGCGGTCTCCTGCCAGAGGGAGCCGTCGCGATGGGTAAGAGCGATAAGCTGCTCGGAATTCATGGCGCCATACTTATGCATGATCTCCTGCATCACCTGAAGCTCTGCATCAGAAAACTCGTCCTCGTCAAATTCGCGACTGGGTGTCACCTTGATACCTTGACCGTTGAATTGCAACGTCACAAATTCGCTGAGCAGTACAGGACCGTCAGACAGTTCCTCAAATACATCGACAGACACGGGGCCGAGCCGCCATACGGAATAGGGTATGGAGAGCATCGGGATGTGATAGAGCTGGACCATGCGTTCTTCCATGAGGTAAAGCAACTTGAGCACCTCTGTCTTATATGGATATCTGGCCTGTGCAGCGATATATATCACTGCATTGCCAAGTCTAACTTTGCTTGTCTCTGAAAACCTACACATATCTGACTATTTATTTTTAGAGAGACACAGGGACAGGTTCCTGTTTCATCACATGCGATATATCATGCTTTTTCCTATTCCCGTCAGTCTCTCCAACTGACGCAGCGAAGCCCTTCTGCCCTTCAGCTCAATTAACATTGACCTTTTAGTCTCATCTGGCAGATGCTGGAAAGCACTGCTGTTTGTCGCACCAGTTTTTCCTTTATCAGCCACATCACCTGATCATCTGAGGGACGACCTTTTGATGCTGCTTCTATATCAAGGCAGGAAACATCGTCAGACAGAGGCTCATTCACCAGATCACTCAGTTCACTATATGGTATTCTATTCAGGACAGTACGAGTGTCACATACAGGAAACAGGGTGCTGTTTTTGTCTGTGTATTCATTCCAGCTGCTGAACTCGTAATCCTTAACCTCACCGACCATACCTGCCTTCACCGGGTTTTGGTGAATATACCGCAAAAGCGTCACGAAATAAGCCATATCGTTCACTGACTCACTCTTAAACCGCTCACGGAACAGATGGCCGTCTCTCGAATACTTGCGGTTATAATAGTACACATAAGAAGATGCTATCCTCTTTATGGCCATACCGACAGTATCCTCACGCTCGCGGATTAGCAGATGGATATGATTCGTCATCAGGCAATAAGCATAAAGGACATAGTTTCTTCCAGAAGGGGTGCCGTCGGGGGCGTACGACGGTGCCATCACGTCCAGCGTTGTGAGAAACTGGGAATAGTCTTCCTGCTCCTCAAAGATATTCTGGTGATTTATACCGCGCATCATCACGTGGTAGATGCCTGTACCCGATGACTGTCTGGACTGCCGAGCCATTGCCTGATTTTAGATTTTATCCCTCAAACATTCTGAAACAGGAACCTGTCCCCATGTCTCTGCTATGACCCATTCTTCGGGCACGCGGGTGTCGCGGTTGATCTTCACGCCCACCTTTACTACCTTGCGGCCATCAGTCTGATAGGGGATGGCATAGCCATTCTCGTCTATCTGAGCCAGGGCCTGCTGCGCCGTGCCGTTCACCTTTAGCTCAAAGACATAGGTGGTATCGGGCATCCATACCACCATGTCGGCACGGCCTCCAGCGCATTTCACCTGTGTATGTACATAAAAATTGAGCATCGTGAAAATGAGGTACATCGTATACTCGTAGAATCCCTCTGCTACTGCCACGCTCTCCAGTTTCTGCTTGAAGCCCTCGACGTAGGGCACCCCTGCCAAGAACGCCTGCATCTCGCGCATTGCCAGGTCGGCATCGTGAGCCTTCAGCGCCTGCC
This sequence comes from Prevotella sp., assembly GCA_024680755.1. Lineage (GTDB taxonomy): Bacteria > Bacteroidota > Bacteroidia > Bacteroidales > Bacteroidaceae > Prevotella. The sequence goes on from JAILBT010000046.1 coordinate 3,180, forward strand.
AGAAATTGGCAGCAAAGCCTCTCTTCACATAGCGCGGCTCCAGGCCAGTGTACTCTGGCAGCAGGCCCTCGGTATAACCGATCATCACTTCACGGTTGGGAATGGCCAGCGTGTAGGTCTCCAGCTCGCTGTCGTAGTCCTTGATGGTCAGATAGCCGCTCTGGTAGAGCAACGGCAGCGCACTCTTTATGTTCTCCGTAGGCTGGTCGAAGTCGGAGGCGAAGGCTTCTAAGCTCTCAAGAGCCGTAATGTCGGTGTTAAAATGCCGTAGTTGCCGGATGAGGAAGCTCGGTGTGCCGCTATCAAACCAGTAGTTGGACACTTCACGCTGCTGAAAAGCCTTCAGAAGGCTGAAGGGATTATAGACCTCTGGCGAGTTCTTCGTGAAGTGATAGCCGTCGTAGCGTTCCTTCAGCTTCTGGTGCATCTGCTCGCAGCTCAGCCCCTGAATGTCGGCCAGACGCTCTATGTCTGCTTTCAATACCGTAGAGAGTTCTTCTTCCGTGATGCCGCAGATGGTGGAGAAGGCCGTGTCAAGGGTGACATTCGTCAGGTTGTTGATGGTGCTGAAGATGCTCAGCTGCGAAAATTTCGTGATGCCCGTGATGAAGCAGAACCTAACGTAGCGCTCGCTGGCCTTCAGGGGCACATAGAACTCCTGCATCACCTTGCGCCTTTCATCGAGATCTCTGTTATCATGAAGCACGTCGAGCAGCGGAGCGTCATATTCGTCGATGATGACCACCACCTGCCTGCCAGTCTTCTCGTATGCCCGTCTGATAAGGCCTTCCAACAGTCCGCCGGGAGTCGTCTCGGTTTCCTTACGGCCAAAAGCAACCGTATAGTTTTCCAGTGTCAGCATCAGCCGGTCTCTCAGTGCCTCTGCGTCCTTCTGTGCTTTCGCCGTGCTGATGTCCAGCCGGATCACCGGGTACTGCTCCCACTCCTGCTCCAGCGTCATAATCTTCAGACCCTCGAACAGCTCGCGCTCCCCCTGGAAATACGACTCCAGCGTAGATGTGAGCAGCGACTTGCCGAAGCGGCGCGGGCGGCTCAGGAATATGTACTTGGCATAGTGGGCCAGCTGCCACACCAGGTCGGTCTTGTCAACATAGACATACCCGCCCCGGATTATCTCCGAGAACGTCTGTATGCCTATCGGATATCGTCGTGTCGTCATCATTGCACTACCGTTTTACTGGCAAGGATTCTGTTTTTATTTGAAACCGACAAAAGAACAGGGATTTACTAGTCGTTAAACGATGTCAGGCGATGGCATTGGCCTAGCCATTGATGTAAGAAGTAAGAAGTAAGATGGATGAAGATTCAACCTTTATTCATTTTGGCAGGGAGGATTCGATCTACTATGACGAAGGATGCTTCAATATGATAGACGTACACCCATTTACGGTTATGAGATACCATCCGGCGCGCCTCGGGGTGTATCTGACGCAATGTCATTGATGTTGACTTGCCATAGAGATCCGCATAAAATGCCAACGTCTTTATCTCCTCACGCATATAATTGGCATAGCGAATAGCACCTTCAACCGTCATCATGGACTTAAGGAACTTGCGCAATTCTGCCATGTCCACACGAGCATCATGACTGATTCGAACTTCATAGACTTGCATAATCCTCGCGCACCTTGTCTGTCAGTTCATCGAAGTATTCGTCTACAGACATTGTACTGGCCATTATCCTATTTCGGGTGGAAGTGGCATTGAACTTCCGCTTCGTATCTGTTGTTTGATTGGTTACTATCATAATACTGGCTTTATATCTGTGTGCAAATGTGTGTAGATGTAAGGGGACAGGTCAGTGCCATCGGAGGTACACCAAATTACAACTTTTGTATCAGTCCTCTTCCGTCTCCTGTAAGCCGCTCCAACTGACCATTGGAAGCTCCATTATCTTTGAGTCGCATGAGGACGGAACGTTTTATCTCGTCAGGCAGCTTCTGATGCGTAATGCTTTACCCGATCAACGATTCCTGCCTTGACCGGATTCTGATGTATATAGCGTAACAACACCGTGAAACGAGCCATATCATTGACAGGTTCCGACTTGTGATGTCACTGACCTGTCCCCTGGCATCCATATCTATTCTGCGATGACCCATTCTTCGGGCACGCGGGTGTCGCGGTTGAACTTCACACCGACCTTCACCACCTTGCAATCGTTAGTCTCGTAGGGGATGGCATAGCCATTCTCGTCTATCTGAGCCAGGGCCTGCTGCGCCGTGCCGTTCACCTTTAGCTCAAAGACATAGGTGGTATCAGGCATCCATACCACCATGTCGGCACGGCCACCTGCGCACTTCACTTGCGTGCGCACATAGACGTTGAGCATAGAGAAGATAAGATACAGCGTATATTCGTAGAAACCCTCAACGTTAGCCACCTCCTGCAGTTTCTGCCTGAAGCCCTCAACGTAGGGGATGCCAGCCATGTAGGCTTGCATCTCACGCATGGCCTGCTCGATGTCGCCGGCGTTCAAGGCTTGCCAGAACTTGGCCGCAAAACCCATCTGCACGTCAGCGTCGTCAAGGCCGGTGTATATGGACATCAAGCCTTTCACATAGCCTATACGGACCTCCTGGTTGGGTATGGAGAGCGTATAGGCTTGTATATCACGATTATAGCCTTTGATGGTCAGATAACCGCTCTGATAGAGCAGGGGCAGCGCACTCTTCATGTTCTCCGTAGGCTGGTCGAAAGCCGACGATGGCACCTCCAACTTGTCGAGCGACATGATGTCGGTCTTGAAGTGCTGCATCTGGTGGATGAGGAAAGTGGGCGTGCCGGAAGCAAACCAGTAGTTGTCGAGTTCCTGGTCGTCAAAGGCATTCAGCAGGCTGAAAGGATTGTAGATATCCTCCGACCTGGATGAGAAGTGGTAGCCGTCGTAGCGCAGCTTAATCCTTTGGAACATCTCTTCTGGCGTATAGCCCAGGTGGTCGGCCATAACCTGAATGTCCTCGGCAAAGACCTCTTTTACCTCCTGCTCCGTAATGCCGCAGATGGCAGAGAAGCGAGGTGACAGGGTGACGTTCTTCAGGTTGTTGATGGTGCTAAAGATACTCAACTGCGAAAATTTTGTGATGCCCGTGATGAAGCAGAACTTCATGTAGCGCTCGCTGGCCTTCAGGGGCACATAGAACTCCTGCATCACCTGCCGCTTGTCATCGAGCTGCTTGTCGTCATGGAGCACGTCGAGCAGCGGAGCGTCATATTCGTCGATGATAATAGCCACTTGTTTGCCAGTCTTTTGACAAGCACGACTGATGATACCCGATAGCAGCTTCCCAGGACTCGTCTCGTCAGCCTCCCTACCGTAAATATCTGCGAAGGGGCGCAATAGCCATAGCAATGTTGAGCGCAGCTCATTGGCATCCCTCTGTGCTTTCGCCGTGCTGATGTCCAGCCGTATCACCGGGTACTGCTCCCACTCCTGCTCCAGCGCCATGATCTTCAGACCCTCGAACAGATGGCGCTCCCCCTGGAAGTACGACTCCAGCGTGGATGTGAGCAGCGACTTGCCGAAGCGGCGGGGGCGGCTGAGGAACACATACGTCGCATAGTGGGCCAGCTGCCACACCAGGTCGGTCTTGTCAACATAGACATAGCCCTCGCGTCTGATACGTGAGAATGTCTGTATGCCTATAGGATATCGTCGTGTCGTCATCATTGCACTACCGTTTTACTGGCAAAGCTTCTGTTTTTATATGAAACCGACAAAAGAACAAGGAATTATTTGTCGCTAAACGATGTCAGGCGATGGCATTGGCCTGTCCGCTGACATCCGGACTTTTATTGGTTAGTGATGTGAAGGAAGCGTGTGAAGCGGTTCAGCAGGCTTCGATTTTTGTTGTCGATGAAAGCATCAAGGAGTTGGGCGCGGCCGGACGTGGGTATGACGTCATAGTCGGCAATGGCGGCGGGGATGAGGCATGACCAGCCCTCGCGGAGGAGTACTTCATGAGGGGAGGGAACTGCAGAGACTGCGCCCGTGGCGCTGTTTTCCGGACTGTCTGCCGGCCTTTTCCTTATGCGAAGCCGGCAGTCGCCCTTGACGCATAGGGTGATGATGAAGGAGTCGTACTTCATCAGGTTGCGGTGGAAAGAGCCCTCAACATTGACCACACGCACGCTGAAGAAAGGCGCGTCGATGCAGCGGTTCGCCCTGTCGGTATATTCCTTGTATTCGGTCTTATAGCGGTCATAGACATTAAAGTCGAGTGCCTTGGCCGCCAGGTCGGTATGGAGCTCTCGCGGCTTGCCGTCCATGCCGGGACGGTTGTAGTCGAAGATACGGTATGTGACATCGCTCGACTGCTGCACCTCAGCCAGCATGATGCCTCCGCAGATGGCGTGAACGCGGCCTGCCGGTATATAGAAGACATCGCCCGGGTGCACCTCGTGACGGGCCAGTGTGTCGGTGATGGTGCCGTCGGCCACCCTGCGTCTGTAGTCGTCTGGCGACAGGCTGTCTTTGAAGCCAGCGTAGAGGAAGGCCCCCGGCTTGGCATCGATGACGTACCACATCTCGGTCTTTCCCATCTTGCCGTGCTCGCGTTGGGCCATGACATCGTCGGGGTGCACCTGTATGGACAGGTCGCGTTCGGCATCGATAAACTTTACCAGCAGCGGCAGCTTGTTGCCGTACCTTGCAGCCACGGCCTTGCCAAGTATCTCGGCAGGGTGTTCGGCCACGACGTCGGGCAGCAGTCGTCCCTGCCAGGGTCCGTTGGCAACGACCGACGGCGACGATGGCACGGCGCTTACCTCCCACGACTCTCCTACGGGCGCCGCTGCCGCCGGCAGCTGTTTCCACGCGGTCAGCCTGCTGCCTCCCCACACGACGGTGTGAAGGTTGGGCTGGAAGAGAAGAGGATAAAGCATGGAGGAGATTGAAGATTGAAGATTAAAGATTAAAGATTAAAGATTAAAAATTAAAAATTAAAGATTAAAGATTGAAGATTAAAGATTAAAGATTAAAGATTGAAGATTAAAGATTAAAGATTAAAGATTAAAATTAAAAATGGGGAAGTTGTAAGGTTGTGGAATGTTGAGGGTGGTTAGTCGCGTTTGAAGATGTCGCGGGTATAGACTTTGTCCTGCACGTCGTCGAGGACGGCGTCGTAGCGGTTGGCAATGATGGCCTTGCTCATGGTCTTGAAGCGTTCGATGTCGTTGACGACGAGGCTGCCGAAGAATGTCGAGCCATCTTTCAGCGTTGGTTCGTAGATGACGATCTGTGCGCCCTTTGCCTTGATACGCTTCATGACGCCCTGTATGCTCGACTGACGGAAGTTGTCAGAGTTAGACTTCATGGTGAGGCGATAGACACCGATGGTGACGGGTTCCATGTCGCCGGCATACTGGTTATTGCGTGTGTAGTCGTAGTATCCGGCCTTGCGCAGCACCTGGTCGGCAATGAAGTCCTTTCGTGTGCGATTGCTCTCGACGATGGCCGTCATCATCTGCTGCGGCACATGGCTGTAGTTGGCCAGCAGCTGCTTGGTGTCCTTGGGCAGGCAGTAGCCTCCGTAGCCGAACGACGGGTTGTTGTAGAAGTCGCCTATGCGCGGGTCGAGGCTTATGCCGCGTATGATGCTCTGTGTGTCGAGTCCCTTCACCTCGGCGTATGTGTCGAGCTCGTTGAAATAGCTGACTCGCAGTGCGAGGTATGTGTTGGCGAAGAGCTTGACGGCCTCAGCCTCCTTCATTCCCATGAAGAGAGTGTCGATGTCCTGCTTGATGGCTCCCTCCTGCAACAGTGCGGCGAAGGTGTGTGCGTGCTGTTCGGCCTCGGGATTGCCGTAGGCCTCGATAGCCGCGTTCTCGGCCTCAAACTCCTGTCCGCCGATGATTTTAGGATAGCCCACGATGATACGGCTGGGATAGAGATTGTCGTAGAGAGCTTTCGACTCGCGCAGGAACTCGGGCGAGAAGAGCAGGTTGAACTTCCGGTCTCTCAGCTCGGGCGACGAGGCAAACTTCAGAGCATAGCGAACATACAGCGAGCGGCAGTAGCCTAAGGGTATGGTGCTCTTGATGACCATGACGGCATCGGGATTGACCGATATGACGAGGTCGATGACATCTTCGATGTGGTGTGTGTCGAAGAAGTTCTTCACCGGGTCGTAGTTGGTCGGTGCGGCAATGACGACAAAGTCGGCATCACGATAGGCTGCAACACCGTCGAGCGTGGCTGTCAGCTGCAGGTCTTTCTCGGCAAGATATTTCTCGATGTAAGCGTCCTGTATGGGCGACTGCCGCCGGTTCAGCTTGTCAACCTTCTCGGGTATCACATCGACGGCCGTCACCTTATGGTGTTGGGCAAGGAGTGTGGCTATGGACAGGCCCACATATCCGGTGCCGGCCACAGCTATCTGAAGATCTTTGAAATCGCGCATGATTTATGTTTTGATGTGTAATAAGTTTTCTTTGTGAACTCAGCGCGTGACAGCCACTTTGACCTGTCGCACCAGTCTGAGATGATATTTCACTGTAGTCCCGGCAGAGAGGATGCCGCTGTCGTTGAAGCGGAAGGTCTCCGTCGCATCGCTGCATAGGTAGCGCACGTTGCTGCTGCCTTTGGTCAGGACAACAGGACTGGCCTCGGCCTCAGTCAGTGCTGCCGGCAGACCGTCGCCGTAAGCCTGAGTGAGCAGTGCTGCCTGTTCGTGTGTCGGTATTGTCCAGTCGCCCATGTCATACTCTGAATATCCGGCCGCTATGTCTGCCGCCATACTGGGGTTGTCGGCATTGGCTGCCGACACGACGTTTGGCCAGTCGTTGAGCGAGAGCAGCAGCAACGTAGCAGCAGCAAGCCCCTCGGTGTTGTCGAGGCTCTCGCCCTGGTCGTCGAGCACGGCCGCCACCACATGATCGTTCCACACAGTGGCAGCAGCCGGTATGTCTGTCACGGCGACGACATCGTCGGCACCGTGTGTGCCCGTCCCGCCATTGACTACGGTCTGTGTGTCGTTGCCGAACGAAAAGTCAAGGTTGACGGTTGACGTCCACTCCGGAGCGCTCACGTTTCCGCTGACGAGCATTGCGCCTTCGGCGTAGGTAGCACCAATAATATAATGTACGCCCGCGTGCAGGATGTCACGGTATGTGGCCGACGACGAATATTGGCTGTCGCTGTCGGTGAAGCTGACGGTGAAGACAGTCTGCTGTCCGGTTGTCGGGAAGAGATAGACCTCGCCCGTCTGCCATGCGTCGCCTGTCTTTTGGCATGGAATGGTGGCCGTGGTGTTACCGTTCATCTGTCCGTCGAAGCCCATCTCGGCGTATGTCTGCGCCACGGTCACTGTGGCCGAGCTGCAGTCGTCGGGCATATTGGCAAGCACGGCGCTGAATGAGCAGTGCTGGTAGCCGAGCTTTATGTGCAGCGAAGTTTCCTGTGCGGCGGGTGTGATGTCGGCAAAGCCCATCTGCAGCGGTGCGGACGTCACATATCCGCCGCCCTGCTGCCGTTCGTCGGTTTTCAGTGTTATAACCGAGGCGAGCGTCGGTTCCGCCGGCAGGTTATAGAGTGTCTCGTCGGCAGCCACGGCCACGACGCGATACTGCATGCCCTCGTGCAGTGCGAGCTGCATGGCATCGGAGCCCGGCTGCAGTGTAACGGCCGCGCGCAACGCTCCATCCTTGTCGAAAGCATATACATGCACCGGCAAGTCGATGGCGGCATCAGAGGCGCCACGCGTATAGACGGTCACGGCCGTCTGTCTGCCGGTGGTGGCAGACGTCTGCTGCTCGATGGCCTTCTCGCACGACGCGAGCATGGCGGCGGCAAGACATGCTAAGATGGTTTCATGCAGATGGCTCATAAGAATGAATATATGGTTGATTTTGTCAGACAGGTCCTTTAGCCTGCCGCGACACAGAGAGTCGTTGTCTTCTCTCAGCCGTAGAACTCAGCATACCACTCGGCGAAGCGTCGCAGTCCGTCGCGCAGCGATGTGGAGGGTTTGAAGCCAAAGTCGCGCTCGAGTGCCGACGTGTCGGCGTAGGTAACGGGCACGTCGCCCGGCTGCATGGGCACGAGCTGCTTGTGGGCCTCGAAGTCGTAGTCGGCAGGCAGCACACCGGCGCGCAGCAACTCCTGCTGCAGGATGGTGACGAAGTCGAGCAGGTTCTCCGGCGAGTTGTTTCCGATGTTATAGACGGCGTATGGCGGCAGCGGCAGTGCGTCGTCGCCCAGCCGTTTCTCCGGTGCTCCCTGCATAATGCGCACCACGCCCTCCACTATGTCATCGACGTATGTGAAGTCGCGCTTGCAGTTGCCATAGTTGAAGATCTGTATCGTCTCCCCCTTGCGCAGCTTGTCGGTGAAGCCGAAATAGGCCATGTCTGGCCGGCCCGCCGGTCCATAGACGGTGAAGAAGCGCAGTCCGGTGGAGGGTATGTTGTAGAGCTTTGAGTAGGCATGAGCCAGCAGCTCGTTGCTCTTCTTTGTGGCAGCATAGAGCGAGACGGGATTGTCCACCTTGTCGTCGGTGCTGTATGGCACCTTCTTGTTCGAGCCATATACGGAGCTGCTGCTGGCATAGACCAGATGTTCGACGGGGTGGTGCCGGCAGGCCTCCAGTATGTTGTAGAAGCCGATGATGTTCGACTGTATGTAGGCATCGGGATTGGTTATCGAGTAGCGCACGCCGGCCTGCGCGGCGAGGTTGACCACGACCTGCGGTCGGAAGCTGTCGAAGAGTTTGTCGATGGTGTCTCGGTCGGCAATGTCGGCCTTGACGAAGTGGTAGCCGACGTCAGCCTTTCGGCTCTCGGCCAGAGCTGCTATCTCGTTGAGGCGAAACTGCTTCAGCGCCACGTCGTAGTAGTCGTTCATATTGTCTATGCTGACGATGGTAGAGGCAGATGTCTGAGCGAGCAGGCGCTTCACCAGGTTGCTGCCGATGAAGCCGGCGCCGCCGGTGACGAGGATGGTCTTGGTGTTGAGGTCTATTTTTTGCATGGCTTTTTGGGGTTTTGTTGCGTTGGCAACGCAACATACGGGACGGCTGAGGTCTAACGGCCGTATTTCTCGACGGCTTCACGATAGGTGTCGAGCGAGCCTATGTCGAAGCGGCCGGCAGACATGGGCCAGGCGTGCATGACGGTACGGTCCACCATATAGTGGGCCAGGTTGCCCGGAGCATCCTTTCCGCAGCCGTTGTCCACGGAAGCACACACCAGAGGAAGGTCGTGCTTCAGATAGATGTAAAAAGGCGGCACGGCCCAGTGGCTCTTAGGCTGCTCGGGCTTCTCTTCCATGTTGAGCACTCGGTTGTCGCTGTCAAGCAGCACGACACCCGTGCGCCGCAGTTTCTCTATCGATGGCTGCTCGTGACACATGATACACGATGTCTGCTTCTGATAGGCGTAATCGACAAACTCCCTGAACGAGAAGAACAGCAGGTTGTCGGCGGCCACTACGAGCAGGTCGTCGTCCAGCCCACGACTTGCGGAGCTGGTATCTGCGCCTTTCCCGCTGATGGCCAGCAGGAGGTCGCATACGGCCCCAAGGCGTGTGTCGTTGGTCTCAGTGCCGTCGTCGATGATACGGACGGGCTTTTTCCACCTGCCGGCGACGCCCGTCAGTCTGCCTTCGGCGCAGGCTTCGCCCTGTGGTGTCTCCGTCCACTCGCGGAAGATTGGGGCGAACTTATGGTTGGTGACGATGATATGCTCGTCGATTTGCGGTATGCTGTCGATGTCGTCCAGCATGCGCCCCAGAATGGTGTTGCGGCCTATCTGCAGCAGCGGCTTGGGGAAGTTGCGTGTCAGCTCGCCCAGACGTGTGGCATAGCCGGCGGCAATAACGATGTTCTTCATTGCTCGATAAACTATGGACAGAGGGACTCACAGAAACCTTGCTCCGTCGTCGGGTTTGACCCAGAAGATGCCGAAGGTCGTCTCATACTCGGGATATTTCTCAAGGTACTGCTTTGTCAGCTCCTTTTCGATGTGCTGTTTGTATTCGGGGTTGACCATTGCTATGACGGCTCCCTTGAAGCCCGCTCCCGAGAAGCGTCCGCCATAGACCCCCGGCAGCTTGCGCATTATCTCGTAGATGGAGATAAGCTCTGGCGAGCCGCACTCGTAGTTGTGTATGCTTGACTCGCACGAGTCGAAGGAGAGCTTTCCGAAGAGCTTCAGGTTGCCCGTCTCCCACGCCGTCACTCCCTGTCGCACGCGTCGGTATTCGGAGTAGAAATGCTCGGCTCGGCGTGCGAAGCGCGCCGGCATGGCAATGCGTGTCTTGTCGAAGGTGGTCTTTGGTATGTCGCGCAGGAAGGTTTTGTCGAAGGTTTTAAGCGGCTGTTCGGTATATGCCAGCATGTTCCACGCAGCGGTCTTACACTCATAGACGCGGAGGTTATAGTCGGAGTTGACCAGCGAGCGTGTCAGTCCGGAGAAGAAGATGCCGATCTCAAACTCCGGCATGTCGGGGTTGCGCTTGATGATGCGCCACTCGTCGCTGTCGCAGTCGAGGAAGAGCAGTCCGTCCTTGCGTCCCAGGGCTATGCATGCCTGGTCGAGCAGTCCGTTGTTCAGTCCGATGTACTCACGTTCGGCCTCGGACGCTATCTTCACCACCTCGAACGGCTTTAGTTCGATGTCGTTTGCTTTGGCGAAGGCCATGACGTAAGCTATGAGCACGGCGGCCGACGACGACAGTCCTCCGACGGGCAGCGAGCCCTGCAGCACGCCGGTGATGCCGCGCCGCAGCTCGAAGCGCTTGCGCAGGGCGTACTTGGCGCCGCGGGCGTAGTCGCCCCAGTGGTGTTCCTTGACCTGTGAAGGCTGAGTGATGTCGAAATCGACGTCGCCCTCAAACGAGCGCGACTCAAGATGGACGCGGCCATCGTCGTTGGGCGAGAACCAGAGATCGACACCCTTGTTGATGGCGAAGCCCGTTACCAGGCCGTGCTGATGGTCAACGTGAGCTCCGAGAGGGCACACGCGGTATGGGGAGAAGATGTGATATTGGTATTCCATTGACTTTATTTTTGTGGGTTGTCACGTTGGCAACGCAACATACAGGACGCGCGAGGACACACTATGTACGGACGAGCCTGAAATGCTGGCGCATGAGCTTTATCAGCTGCTGCTGGGCAGCAGAATGGTGAGGCTGGGCATTGTAGTAGGTCATGGCCGCGTCGTAATGGCGCTGCAGGCCTGTGGCAAGGAAGAGAGCCGCCTGGACATAGGCCACGGTCTCTGATGTCAGCTTTGGCTGCTGGCCGCGCTGCTGCAGGTCGGCAATGGCTGTGGCGGCTCGCCCCACCAGGCGGTCGCGCTCGGCAACATTGCCATCGAGCAGCGACAGCAGTATCATCAGGGCCGTGAACTTGGCCTGAAGGAAAGGACTGGCAAACAGCTTGTGACGATGGGCCGAGAGCTGAGAGAGCAGGTCTGCATCGCGGGAGGAGAGCTGAGCGCCTACTGTGAACAAAGAAGACCGTGCGCCGCCGGAGCGGGAATGAGAAGATGACAGGGGGCTGGCTTCTTTGGAAGAATGTTGGTCAGGTTCGGCATCTGAGGGAGCCTGTGAATCGGTGCATGGCCCAGCTGACGCTGCCTCAGAGTTGTTTACCGTCAGCCTTGCGAGCAGCCCGAGCACCTGCCGCTGTGTGTTCTCGACAAAGCGGTAGCTCATGGCCTTTGTCTGCGGTACGGCTTCCGCTTGCTCGACCACGGAGACATCCTTCAGCCGCAGGTGGCGCAAGATGAGCATCGCATCGTCGGTGATGGACGGCAGGGCGACGGTCAGGTCAACATCATTGCCCCGTGGCTTCACCTCGACGACGTATGCGTAGGAGTCGCGGAAGGCGGTGGCATGCAGCAGCACTCGCTGGTTCTTCTTCAGGTCGGTGGTGGCTGGCCAGACCTCGAACATGCAGTTTTGGTCCTGACAAGCCTGTATGAAGCGGTTCATCTCAGCGTTGCCCACGGTGACGGGTCTGTGCTGGCGGTCGCGGTAGTACCACAGCGTTCGGTACTGCTGCTGCCTGTCGCCGGCAGTCAACAGCCGTTGTATCTGTGGTAGCGAAGCCTGTATGAAAACATATCTTCGCAGCAGTGCTCGGAACGAGTTCAGCTTCTTCAGCTGACTGTCGTTCAGCTGGTTGTACAGTTCGCTGTCGGTCTCGCATCCCTCCGGCATATAGCGATAAATGCGCTGGTAGAGGTAGCGATACGGAATGAAGAATCTGATTGGCTGCTGCTGTTCGTATGTTCGCCGCCGGTTCTCCCTGAGCAGCATTTCCTCCGTCTGGTCGGGCTCTGGCGATGTGAGCACATACCACTCGGCCCCCTCGTCGGCAGGGCGCAGCGCAGCTGTTGACAATTCCATAAGGCGAAACGGGTGGGACAGGCGACACAGAACAGGGGGGCATAAGCGGCACGGACACTCCTCATACTCCTCCAAGCCAGATGCGAGTATATAGACACGCCGCTGATTTGCAGTAACTTAGGATGTCCTGAGCGGCTGACACATTTCCGATTGTTGTCCGAAACGGGGTTCGCTCACATTGCCACCCTCTGTTGTTTTCCAATGCCGTACAGCCTGCACATAGCATAGCTGCAACTGCCAGACCGAACATACGGTCTAAAGAAATCGGCAGCAAAGTTACTTGTTTTTTCGCATACCGCCAAGACTATACAGAAAAAAAAAAAAAAAAAAGCTTTTTTGTGCCATAATGTTTGTATATTACATTTTTTTCTTATCTTTGCGCGGAGATAAGCAGTAAAAAGCAAGCAATCCCATTATGAGAAAAAACAACACGAGCAATGCAATAATAAAATGGTCGGTTGTGGCGTTCGATTTCGTAGTGCTGAACGCCCTTCTGTTTGCATTGAAACAAATTGGAAACAACATTTCTTTCTGGTCTCCCCAACAGTATGAGGTTTTTGATGTGGCATGTAACATGTCGTTCATCTTGTGTCAGACTCGCTACTCGACCATCATCCACCAGCGCCTCATCTCGGCCTCAGAGATAATCCGCCAGGTGGTCTACCTCACGTCGTCGTTCACGGTGATGAGCTATCTGCTGCTGAAGGTCATCGACTACCGTCTGCCCGTTGGCATGACGCTGCTGAAGACAGGTGTTCTGATGTTTTTCACGCTGTTGCTGACACGTTATATAGAGCGATGGATTATCAAGCGCTTTCGTTCGTCGGGCCGCAACACCCGCACCGTGACCCTCATCGGCAAG